>JAIRNB010000150.1 GCA_031258265.1 Treponema sp.
GGGCTTTGTCCTTTCCCGCAGGGATTTTCACCACCGGAATTTTATGAGTCTTTTTTTCTACTTTACCACATTGTTCTCCGGCGGGCTGGTTCCTTACTATCTGCTCTGCACCAAGGCCCTCCACTTTACTAATCAGGTTTACGCCCTTATTATCCCAAGCCTTTTTTCGGTTTTTAACGTGATTATCTCCAAAAACTTTTTCCGGTCTATTCCCTTTGAAATCGTTGAATCCGCGAAAATAGACGGGGCCAATGATTTTTCGATTTACCTGCGGCTGATCCTGCCCGTCAGCATGCCGCTTCTGGCAACCATAGGACTCTTTACCGCCCTGGGCTACTGGAACGACTGGTACAACTGCATGCTCTTTATCAACAGCCGGCGCCCGGAACTGTACACCCTGCAATACTATCTGCAGAACATGCTCAACAGCGCCCAGGCCATGATGCGGGCGGCGGAAAAATCGGGGCTGCCTTTTATGACGGTTCCCATGGAGAGCATGAAAATGGCTATGACCTGTATCGCCACCGGCCCCATGCTGCTGGCCTATCCCTTTGTGCAGCGTTTCTTTGTGCGGGGTCTTACCATTGGCGCAGTGAAGGGCTGACGTACCAGTTATATCCTATAACTAGGAGAAAGGTATGAAAATGAAGGCTATATTTGTTGTGGTTTTGTTAATTGTTCTATCTATTGTATCCTGCCAAAAATCGGGAAATGATGGAGTCGCGTCTTCTATCAGCGGCTTTACCAGTTCTGATCCTATCTATATGGTATACGATCTGAGTAAGCCTGTTACTATTTACCTCTATATGCTTGGGGATATACCTGCCGATCTCAACGATGTGATCACCGAGGCCAACGAGAAATATTTTAAGCCGATACTGAACACCACTGTTGAAATGCAGTTTCTTGCATGGTCGGATTATGAAATAAAATATCCTTTGATTTTGGCCGGTGGTGATGAAGTCGATATAATTTATACCTCTTCATGGGCATTTTATGATCAAGAATCGATAAAAGGATCCTTTTTGGAATTAACTGATGATTTTATCGCAAAATGGATGCCAGTTACCGAAAAGGAACAGCCCGTCGCCTCCTGGCTCAATGTAAAAATCGACGGGAAAATATACTGTGTCCCAAAAATGCATCAGAACCCAACTGTTAAAGCATGGGCTATCAGGAGGGATCTGCGGGAAAAGTATGGCCTTCCCCGCCTTACTGATTGGGATTCCCTGGAGAACTATCTCGTTACCATTGCCAAAAAAGAGAGTGGAATTCGCGCCTATGCCGCGGCCGGTGAGAACTCAGAACTTCAGGATTCTTACCTTGGGTATAAGCGTATTTTGGGGACCAATTATCCGGTCTTCTTTGCGTGGCAGGGGGATGAGGTTTGGAGAGAGCCGGTCCCGGAGGAATTGACTTTCCGGTATGTGACGGAGTGGTATACGGATTTTGCTCTTAAAATGGCAGAGTTTGCGAGCAAAGGTGTCTGGAGTAAGAATGTGATGAACAACACCATACCAACAAGGGATGCCTTTCTGCTGGGAAGCAGCGCTAGTTTGTTTTGGATGGCGGATGTGACATTTGCCCTTGGGAAAACCTTAGAAGACAGCGGGCTTGGGACGGTGGAATATTATAATATCACCACTGATCCTGATGCTCCCTTTGGAAGGCCACCCCTCAACGGTGACTGCTGGGCTATAGCAGCTTCGTCAAAGAATCGGGAAAGATCCGCCTTGGTCATCGATTTGATGAAGAACAACGCCAGCCTGCGGAATTTACTCCAGGGCGGCATCGAAGGAAGGCACTATATGGCCCAGGATAACGATAGATTCACCCCGGGTCCCGAAGCCGAGGATTATCCCTTTAACTGCTGGGCATGGGCTTTGAACCACCCCGAGACCCTCAAGGCCGCTATTGATCCTGGTATGCACGATGACCAAAAGGCTATCATTGCCAATATTGAATCCAGGGATATGATTGATACCTATGTCTCCTTATTCAGATTTGACATTGTCCCGGTGGCAACGGAATGGGCGGTTATCTCTTCACTCATTGAAGAATATACCGCAAGTTTTGAGTGCGGCATTTTTGGTGATCAAACGAAGACTAAACTTGAAGAATTCCACGCAAAGCTAGAAGCCGCTGGTCTGGACAAACTTACCGATGAATTTCGCGGCCAATACGCCGCATACATTGAATCGTATCAAGATATAGGAGGAGAACGGCATGATTAATTGGCTAACACCTGAACCGGATCAATATATAACGGATATAGCCGCTCATTTTATTTGGAAAGCTGTGAAAGGCGCCGAATCATATACCCTGGAATATGGGGCCGATGTCGAATTTAAAGACTGCGTGAGAATTCAGGTTGAGCAGATTGCCGGCTGCGAGGTTGCCTTTCTTCTTGCCCCGGAGGATAAGCTCCCCAAGGTGGGTACAGTGTATGCCCGGGTCAAGGCCAATACGGGTGAAAGTTCGGAGACCCTGCGCTTTAGTTGTGATACCGAACACACCAAGGCCCCGCTACGGCGGAAAATATCCCCAGAATCTCCGTACTTTACTATATTTGACTATGGTGAACATGAATGGGGCAGAGTTTACGAAATGCTGCCCGATACCCTTAAGCCTTATACTGCCTTGCTTCCCATTGGTCGCAAAGTTTCTTTCGTGAAACGCCAGGATACTTTTATTGAGATGGACAAACAGGGCTATCCCTGGCACCTGATGCCCGGTGGCGCCATGACTGTCTTTCAAGGGCATCTGGCGATTCTGCCCCTTTCTACGATTGAATATCTCCTGCAGAATACTAAAAACCTGTCGAGCGTCGGTCTTTTGGAACAATACCAGGGGACCAAACCGGACGGAGACGATCGGATCGATTATTTCAAGCGGCTCATCATACTCTGCGGAAAGTATGGTGTACCGTTCTTTTACAGCGATGGCAACCGCAACAGTCTTGAAATGGCATCTTTTGTAAAGCGCCCCATATACATGGACTTTTTGCGGGAATACCGTGACTATGTTACCCTTTCTTACAAACAGAATCATGCCAATGCTTCTTATACATGCTATGGCGCCATATTGGGAGCCTGGATGGATAATACCTGCGCTCATATCGGAGTTCAGGGGGAGAACTGGTACTGGAATGACGCAGGATTCAGAGATGATCCTGGTGGATATTATGGCTACTTGCAGGGCAATGAACAGCAAATTCCCGCCTGCATGAGTTCCCAGATGTTGTTGACGGGACTTTCCATAGGCGCTTGTTATTATTCCATGGAAGGCCCAAGCTGGCTTATTCAAGCCCGGGGCAATGACGATCTTGAGTGGTCTCCCCAGGGCCTGGCGGCCATTTCCCTAATGCAATGTATTATACAAAACAAATTGATTCCTTCCAAGGACGAGGTTGTAGACAAAATAAAGGCCGTGGTCAGTGCTGATGGTATTTGTGGGGATTTAGGAGACGCTTGGGTTGGGGGAAAATACCGGAAGGTATTTCAGAATATTTACGGAATCGATCATGGTTTTGAACTGTTTCTTAAACAAAGCCGATACTATTACCTCCCTCTGATGACCAGTAATGAAGACAGATTTAAGAATCTCAAAATTATACATGCTGACAATATCAATGACCCGGATGAGGTAAACCGTATTCTTGATCCACTCTACGAAAGACAATATGCGGGAAATGCCTATATAACTGAGGCGGGAAATACTTTCGTTATCATGAACAGCAATGAAAACAAACAGCAGAGCCAATTTTTTGCGCTGGAACCTCGTTTTATAGGGGCCGAGAATCCCATTGTCAGCAAAATTGAAGGTTCATTGAGTCTTTGGCAATATATATTAATGTGGCAGAGGGCAGGGGTTCTTAATCTACATATGAATGCCCCGTTTGGGACATCGATGGCCATACGGTTATATATGCAGGAGAAACCGGAAACAGATTTCTGTGGTGATGGATTAGTGGTTTGGTGGAATTCACAAGAGAGTTATCTTAAGGTAACTCTGACCGGAAACGATCAGCCTGTGGATCTATTATGTACTGCGGCGATGGGGACACTTAAGAAGCGTGCTTATGAACCAATACGCAATAAGTCGGATACAGCGGTTTATCTAAGTGATCTTCCCTTTTCTAAAGTAAGCTGTGAAGGAGAGTGGCTGCCGGCAAAGGATCGCTGTGCGAATGGCGCCTGCGGTAAACTCCCCATCGTCATGAACGGCCTCCGGTATCCCCATGGGTTTAGCTTCATGCGGAATACATTTATCAATTTTGATCTTGCCCGCCGGTATCGCCATCTTGAATTTACCGCCGGTTTTGATAGTGATGCCTGGATGCCTATCATTATAGACCGGGAACACATCGTGTGGGATCGTATTCCTAAAAATATTGATCTGTTGTTTACCCTTTCCGGCGATGGACGGGAATTGTATAAATCGACGGCATTAACCCGAAGCGATTGGCGGGAAATAATATCAGTGGATGTAAGCGGGATTTCCGGGCTTACCTTCAGCCTTACGGGGAATGTTATTCCCGATGAATATGTCATGGCTGCCGTCACTGGGACATCATTGCATGTTCCCTTTCCTAGAAAAGAAGTTGTGGCCGGTGACTCCGGGGTTGAAGTGTATATGGATATAGGGAATCCCGTGTTATTCTCGTAATAGAAAATACGGCAGCCATTGGCGCGGTGAAGGGCTGAGATAAAATATGCTTCTTTACCGGGCAGGCTAATCTGTTGACCTGAGCGTATGGCGCAAGGGGAGCCCTGGGTTTCCCAAATTCGAGTTCCAGGAGGAACAAAATGAAAGGTCCGTATAAAATTGCGGGTATCGTACTGGCGATCATGATGATCGTCCTCTGTCTTGCCGCGTGTTCAAAACAGGGCCCGGCGGTTTCCGGCGGAAGCGGAGGATCCGGATTTACAAGTTCCGATTCGGTTTACGCTTCGTATGATCTTTCCCAGCCCCTTACTATTTATCTTTACATGGTGGGTGGTACTCCTAACGATATTGACGAGGTGATGGCCAAAGCCAATGAGGAATATTTTAAGCCTATCCTGAACACCACGGTGGAAATTGCTTTTATTTCCTGGGGCGATATTTCCACCAAGTACGCCCTGGTCTTGGCCGGCGGCGAAGATGTGGACCTTGTTTTTACCGCCCCCTGGAACTATTACGAGCAGGAATCCAACAAGGGTTCCTTCCTGGAATTAACCGAGGATTTCCGCGCCAAGTGGCTGCCCCAAACCCAGAAAGATATGCCCCTGGTGGCCTGGCTTCAAATGCTTACCAAGGGGAAAATTTATGCCGCCTCCCAGATGGTTTCCCAGAGTGACGGCTACAAATTCGTGGTTATCCGGGATGATCTGCGGACCAAGTATGGTCTTCCTGAACCCACCGACTGGGATTCGCTGGAAAATTACCTCTTTACCGTGGCCGCCAGGGAACCTTCTATCCAGGCCTATGCCGCCGCCGCCAGCACCGCGGAAGTTTTTGCCGTCTACAACCAGTACCGGGATGTCCAGACCGCGGACTACACTTTTGCCTGGGACGGTAAGGGGCGCAGGGAACCGGCGGCGGATGAACTCACCTACTACTATCTGACCGATTATTACCGGGATTATGCCCTGGAAATGAAAGAATGGTTTGAAAAGGGAGTCTGGAGTAAAAATGTGATGAATAACACAGTCACCGCCCAGGATTCCTTTATCCAGGGTAAAGGGGGCAGCGTGTTCTGGAACACCTCGGTTTTTGAAATAGGCAGAAGCATGGAGAAAAACGGGGTCGGCGCCGCGGGCTGGTACGATCTGACCGCCGATAAGCCGGTGCGGCTGGCGGGTTACTCGAACAACGCCTTCGGCGTTGCCTCCGCCTCCAAAAACCCGGAACGGGCGGCCCTGGTACTGGACTTGATGAAGACCAACCTGAAGCTGAATACCCTGCTCCAAGGGGGTGTTGAGGGTAAACATTACCTTGATCTGGGGGACGGAACACGGGATAAGGGCCCCAGTGCGGAGGATTATCCCTGGAACGGCTGGGCCTGGGCCTTGAATCACCCGGATGCCCTTAAAGACGCGGCCAAAGATTCTCCCCAGCGGTGGAAGGACATTCAGGCCAACATAGACGGGCGGACCTGGGAACCCCTGATCGACGGATTCCGTTTTGACTCCAGCAGCCTTACCAATGAATGGGCGGTGATCTCCGCCCTGGTGGAGGAATACTCCGCCAGTTTTGGCTGCGGCGTCTTTGGCGGCGACACACTGAACAAGATCGAGGAATTCCAGGGCAAGCTCCGGGCTGCGGGGATCGACAAAATTACCCAGGAGTACCGCCGTCAGTACGCGGACTTTGTGGCGAAGTACGGCGGCAAGTGATAAATTTCCGCCTGGCGCGGTGATAGGGGGTTTATATGAGCGGCGAAAGATTCCGCAGCGGCTTTAACGATGGATGGAAATTTTCCCTCCGGGATGTCCGGGGAGATGCTTCCTGGGAAGAACCGGAATTTGACGACAGCGGCTGGAAACCCCTGATCCTGCCCCACGACTGGGGGATGGATTACCCGGTAAACGAAAAGGCCCCCAGCGGCGGGGGCGGAGGCTATGCCGTCACCGGCGCCGGCTGGTACCGCAAGCATTTCCGCCTTCCCGCCGAAGCGGCGGGGAAGCGGGTTTTTATCCGCTTCGACGGGGTTTTCATGGACTCCACGGTTTATATCAATGGGGAAAAAGCCGGGGGCCAAAAGTACGGCTACGGCAGTTTTACTGTGGATATTACCGGCGGTCTTAGGCCGGGGGAGAATGTCCTGGCTGTACGGGTGGATAATTCCCTGCAGCCCAATTCCCGGTGGTACACCGGTTCCGGCATTTACCGGAACGTGTGGATCGAGGCGGCCGGCCCCGTCCACATTGACGACGGGGGTGTTTTTATCGCCGTCAACGGCCTTTACGACAACATGAGCTGCGCCCGGCTGCAGATACAGACTTGGATAAAAAATGACGCCGCCCTCCCCGCGGACCTGGGCATCATGCACCGGGTTCTAAACGCCCGGGGGGATGAGGTGGCAAAGAGTTCCTGTACCGTCCATGTGGAGGCCGGGGGCCTTTCCAGCGGAATGGCGATGCCCGCCATCGACAGGCCCGTCCTTTGGAGTGATACGGACCCTTACCTTTACACAGTAGAGACCACGGTGGTTCAGGGGGGAAAGATCATCGACGGCCTTGCCACCCGCACAGGGATACGGACCGCGGTCTTCGACTGTGACCGGGGATTCCTGCTGAACGGAAAACCGGTGAAGATCAAAGGCATGTGCGTCCACCATGACGGGGGTCTTACCGGGGCGGCCTGTTACCGGGAAACCTGGGAGCGGCGGCTTAGAATCCTCAAGAATATGGGCTGCAATGGTATTCGCTGTTCCCACAATCCCCCGGCGCCGGAACTGCTGGATCTCTGCGATGAACTGGGGTTCCTGGTGATGGACGAAGCCTTTGACGAGTGGCGGCTGACCAAATTCAAGAGCGCCGAATACGGCTACAGTTCTGAATTTGCCTACGGCTACGGCCAGCTTTTTGAGGAAAACGCCGAAGCGGACCTGAGGGCCATGCTCCGCCGGGACCGGAACCACCCCAGCGTGATCCTCTGGAGCATCGGCAACGAGATACCGGATCAGTCCGCCATCAGCGGGGCGGATACCCTGCGCCGGCTCCAGGATATTTGCCACCGGGAGGACCTCACCCGGCTGGTCACCAGCGCCCTGGACAACCTGGCCGCCCCGGAGCCGGGCCGCACCACGGAGGAATTTGAGTGCGCCCTGGATGTGGTGGGCTATAACTATGTGGCCCGCTGGGGTATGCGGGCGGAAACCCTTTACGATGAGGACCGCAAGAAGTTCCCCAAACGCCGCTTTATCGGTTCGGAAAACCCCTCCGCCGGGGGGGTCCGGGGGAATTATGAGGAGACCGCCTTTGGCCCTTACCGGATGAGCTATAAAACCGCCACCCTGGCTAATGAATTCCTCTGGCGTTACACGGCCAGCCGGGACTTTGTGGCCGGGGATTACCTCTGGACCGGCATTGATTACCTGGGAGAAACCCGGTGGCCCAGCCGGGGCGCTATGCCGGCCCCCATTGACACCGCCGGTTTTGAAAAAGACAGCTTCTATTATTTTCGCAGCATCTGGAATTCCGCTGAAGTAACCCTGCACATCCTGCCCCACTGGAATTGGCGGGGTAAAGAAGGGGAATTCATTACCGTATTGGGCTATACCAATTGTGACGAGGTGAGTCTTTACATCAATGGCCGGCTTGTGGGAACCAGGGGCTACGATTTTCCCAATGTGGGGGCCCTGGGAGCCTGGAACAAAAAGGCCAGGAATACCCATCCCAGCACCCACGATTTACACCTGGCCTGGGATGTACCCTATGAGGCGGGGGAGCTCAAGGCCCTGGGCTACCGGGAAGGCAAGGTGGTGGCGGAAAAGGTTATCAAAACCACCGGCGCTCCGGTGGAACTCCGGGCAAAGGCGGACAGGGAACGGATCGTCCGGGGCGGCATCGCCCATATCGAAATAGAAACGGCGGATCAGGAGGGGCTTTGGGTTCCCACAGCGGACATGCCGGTAAAAGTAACGGTAGAGGGGGCCGCGGCCCTCTTGGGCATGGATTCGGGGGACCTCCGGGACCTAAGCCTGTACTCGGCGCCGGAACGGAAACTTTTCGCGGGGAAACTCCTCTGCGTCATCCGGGGGAACGCCAAGGGAAGCGCCGCGGTAAACTTCTCCGCCGCCGGTATGGAAGACCTTACCCTTAATTTTACGGTGGACTGAATTTTACGGAGGGGCGGAACCAGGGGACCGGCGTTATTTTTTCGTTTCTTTATGGGCGCATTTTTGCGTGCCATGCACGCAAAAACCGGGCTTTCCACTCCAATTCCTCGACTTTACCTGCGGTAAAGTCTCCGGTATTTCCGTTTCAATCCCTTGCGCGGGCCAAGAACAAACAACCGCAGGTTGTTAATTAAACCCCTGTGGCATGGCCTAGCGCCGGTAATGCCCCATAGTTCAACCATGCGGTGCGGCTTTAGCCGCACCAGTGCGCGGAGCAGCCGAAGGCTGTATATTAACAAATATGGCACCGCATAGCGCCGCCGTATGCCCCCAAATTAAAAAATGCGCCTCAGCTTTAGCTGAGGCAGTGCGCGCGCGGCACAACGCGCTCTTGCGCGTTGTGCTGGAAAAAAGCCGGCATCCTGCCGGCCAGTGTACGCGGCTCAAACCGCAGGTTTGGGCCTGGGAGTTTTGCTCCGCAAAACTCCAGGAACATGATCGGAGGTTGTATATTAGACCCATGCGGCATCGCATAGCACCGGAAAATTCCCCGGCCTTGAACTGCCCCCATCCCCCATGTTTGAAGCGGAGAATTGCCGTTTTCTTTTTTCTTCTCGTCTCCGCCGCCGCCTTTTCCGAAGAATTAACTTTGGAGGATATTCGCAGGGCGGCGGTTTCATCATCCCCGGCCCTAAAACAACTGGAACTCTCCAGACAAAACCGGACCCTGGAAAAGATGGCCAGTTATTTTAAGTACCTCCCCTCCCCCAGCGCCTCGGCTTCCGCCTCGTACCCCCTCTTAACCGAAAACCCGTCCTCCCCGCCCCAGGACAGACTCAGCGCGGGAATCAGCCTGTCGGTGGAGGAGCGGCTTGCCATTTATGACGGCGGCAAATCCCGGATAGAACGGTCCAACCGGGCCCTGGAGGATTCCTCCCTGGACGCGGAAACCCAGGCCCAATTCTTCGCCGTCATCCAGGAGGCGGACAACCGTTACTTTAGCTTTCTGGAAGAGGCCGCCGCCCTTGAAACCGCGGAACTGCAAATGGAAATAAGTTCCCTAACCCTGGAGATAGCGGAAATTCGCCGCGCCGGGGGGATCCTTTCCCCCGGCGATTACTACCTTGCCCTCTCGGATAAGGCCGCCGCCGAGAACGCCCTGGCCGCCGCCCAAACCGGCCTTTCCCTGGCAAAAACCAGGCTTGAACAGATCAGCGGCATAGACAACATAGAGGGCCTGCGGCCGGTGGATTTTAAGGACTACGAGGGGCTTTTCACCGGAATTTCCCGGTGGACCATGGAAGAAACCGGGGACCGTTATGAAAAACTACGGGCCGGCCTCTCCGCCCGGAGTCCCAGCCTAAAATCCGCCTACCTTACCCTTAAAAAGGCGGAAAACGACTATGCCCTTTCAAAAAGCGCCTTTCTGCCCAGCCTGGACCTTTCCCTGTCCCTCAACCTGGGTTACAACTTTACCGCGAAGTCCCCGGCAAAGCCCCTGTCCTACGGCGCGTCGGTCACCCTGGGCGGAACCATACCCCTGGATTACTGGGTCCTGTCCAACAGCCAGCGGCGGCAAAAAAATTCCCTGGAAAGCTCCCGTATCAGTTACGAAAATACCCTGGCGGACTTTGACATAGAACTACAGTCCCAGCTATTTACCCTGGCGGGCAGCGCCCGGACCATTATCGCCAGCCGGCGGCAGGCCGAATACTCAAGCCTGCTCCTGGAACAACAACAGGAACTCTTTCGCCTCTCAAGTACATCCATGAGTTCCCTCCTGGACGCCTCCTCCCGTTCCCTGTCAAGCGAAACCCAGAAGACCAAGGCGGAATTTTCTTTCCTGCGAAACCTGTCCGCCCTTAAATCCCTGGGGGCCTTCGACGAGGAAGAGCTTTTCAGCCTGTTAGGGGAACCTTAAAAGCCGCATAAAATAAAGTTGTATAAGGCCGGCATAGATGCCGTGGCTTTTGTTTACGTGGGTAAATACCTTTTCAAAGCCCCGATTCCCAGGGGCAGGGCAAGGATAAAGGTGCAGAGTTCCGCAATGGGGGTGCAGAGCTGTATACCCAAAATCCCCAGGGCGGGGATCATGACAAGGGCTATGGGGATAAGGAAAAGCCCCTGCCGGGAAAAGGCCAGAAAACTGGCGGGTACGGCCCTGCCCATGGTTTGGAGCATCATGTTACAGAGGACGATCCAGCCCCCCAGGGGGACAACACAGCTTTGGAAGCGCAGGGCCAGGGTCCCTATCCTGATTACCTCCGGGTCATCCCGGCGGAACAGGGCGATGATCCGGGGGGCAAAAATGGCGCTTCCCAGGGCCGCCAGAAAGAGCAGAACGGTGGTAAGGCGGACACAGAACCAAAAAGCGCCTTTCACCCGGTCATAACGGCGGGCCCCGTAGTTAAAGCCGCAGACCGGCTGGAAACCCTGGCCAAAGCCCAGGATCGCGGAGTTCATCAGCATCACTACCCTGGTAACAATGGAAATGGCGGCGATGGCGGCGTCCCCGTAGGCCCCGGCCATCCGGTTAAGGATAATAACCGCCAGGCTCATGGTCCCCTGCCTTAAAAGGGAAGGGGCGCCGCCCCTGGTAATCTCCCCATAGAGCAGCGGGCGGGGCCGGAAATTCCGGGGGGAAATACGGATGGTCTCCTTACCCTTCCGGCTTATAACAAAGAGGAGCAGACAGCTAAGGGTCTGGCTTATCATGGTAGCCAGGGCGGCCCCGGTGATCCCCATGCCAAAGACAAAGATAAACAAGGGGTCCAGGCCGATATTGAGGACCGCCCCGGAGACCATCCCCAGCATCCCAAGAAAGGCGCTGCCCTGGTAGCGGAGCAGGTTGTTGAGCATCAGGGAACCCATCATGAAGGGGCTGCCCAGGAGAATAAAACGGAGGTAATCCAGGGCGTAGGGAAGGATCGTCTCCGTGGCCCCCAGGGTCCGGGCCAGGGGCTCCATAAACAGGCTGCCCCCCACACTGATAAGCGCGCCGATGCTAAGGGCGCTGAAAAACCCGGTGGAAGCCATGATCTCCGCCCCGGAACTGTCCTGGGCTCCCAGGGCCCGGGAAATATAGTTTCCCGCCCCGTGGCCAAAAAAGAAACCCACCGCCTGAATTACCGCCATAAGGGAAAAACTTACCCCCACCGCGGCGGTGGCGCTGGTTCCCAGGGCGCCGACAAAATAGGTATCCGCCATGTTATACAGGGAAGAAACCATCATGATGACAATGGCCGGAACCGCCAGAGAGGAGACAAGCTTTTCAACCGGGGCGGTGGTCATCTCTTCAAATTTTGAAGTTCTAAGTTCGGAGGCATCCGTTTTTGGGGTCTCTTTTTCAGTTGATTGAAGCATGGCTTAGGGAATAGTATAATAAAAAGCAGGCGGGGGAAAATAGATGCCGGAAGATAACATTATCAACAAGGTTTTTTCACTTTTGGGAAAGGAAAACGGTCCGGTTTCCGATAAGGATATGCTCCTTAAACAGACAATCCGGGACCTTTCCCAGAACAAGTATGCCAAATTTTACCGGCCAAAACCCGAAGAAGTGGACCCGTCCTTTGCCCAGTATGTCTACACGATCTATAAAACAATATATCCGGTTCAGGTTTTTATAATCGACATGGAAAAATCGGGGAACCTTAATTCCTCCGTTATTGAATATTTTATGCCCCCCAAGGCCCTGGAAATCGCCCGGCGGCTTTCCCCGGAGGCTATCGAGATTCGTTCAAAAACCACCGCCCCGGGGCTCCTTGCAAAACAGTTGGAGGAAGACTACCAGTCCTTAACCACAATATTCGATCTGGACCGGGCGGGGGCCGCCGATAAATGCTACAATCTTCTTATCGCCCTGTCCTATTTTGTCAAGTTTGACTTTGCGGGGTTTCTTAAAAAATTCGATTCCGCCATGCTGGAGGGAATCTTCACCACCCCCCTTAAATTTGCCCCGATCAGAGGGGACATGCTGGTGGAAGAACTGGGGGCCTTTTATACCGCCATTTCGGTCCTGAACCCCCAGGACGACTGGAAAACCGCTTTTTCCGTTCTGCGGGCCATTAAGGGGGGAACGGACAGTATTCCCTACGAGCAATGGGCCGTCCTGCTGGCCAATTTAAGCGATCTCCGTTCTTCCAAGATCATTGAGCTTATCGTCAGACACGCCACAAAGAATCCTATTTGGGACGGGAAAGAAAAAGTTCCCTCCGAACATTTAAGTTCCGTGTGGTTTGATGAAAAAAGAGAGGATGTCCGGGGGCGGATTAACGCCATTGCGGAAAGTCAGCGGAACAGCCAGATGGAGGCCCTGCTGCGGGCCATATTCGGAGAAATAGATACCACCCGCCTTAGTTACTACAACGAGCGGACCAATCAGGTTTACCGGGGCAAGGACCTTGACGGATTCGTCTATGCCGCCACTCTGAATTACCTTGCCGCCTTTCTCCAGGATTTCTTTTCCAAAGAAATGCAGGAAATATGCGATATTATCCTTATCCGGGGGCAGTGGTCCAGCAATACCGGTTCCCTGCAAATGTCGGAAGGTTTCCACGGCGCCCTGGAGGCGCTGCCCGCCATCGAGGCCCTGGACGCGACCCTTTCCGAAAAGGGCAGCAACGGTCCAAGGCTCCGGGGCGCCCTGCTGCGGGTGGACCGGGACCGGACGCAGATTCGCTACATTGCCAGTATTATTGACGGTATTGATGAAGAGGCCCTGGAGATCATCAAAACGGCGGGGGCCCACATCATTAC
The DNA here is from genome assembly GCA_031258265.1 of Treponema sp. Taxonomy (GTDB): domain Bacteria; phylum Spirochaetota; class Spirochaetia; order Treponematales; family Breznakiellaceae; genus JAISFT01. The sequence continues at coordinate 13,583 of JAIRNB010000150.1, forward strand.
TGTGGGTAAGCATATAAAAGCCCTTTCCGATGATATTCCCAAGAAGCAGGGGGAGCTTATCATCAACTGGAAAGAACTGGACGCTTATTCCAAAATACCCCTGGCCCAGCGGATTTTGGACGCTTATAAAAAAATTAACTATTTTGTACAGCTTATAACCCTGGCAACCCGGCCCCTAGAGGGATCATGAGCCAGGCCCCGCAAAAGCATTTTCCCCCGGAACAGAATCCGGCCCCCAAAAAAGCCTTTGCCGAACTCTACGATGTGATAGTCCGCCTCCGGGCCCCGGACGGCTGCCCCTGGGACCGGGAGCAGAATCCCGCTACCCTGCGGGGGGATCTCATCGAAGAAACCTACGAATGTGTAGAGGCCATTGATGAAAAAGACCCTGCCCATATCCGGGAGGAATTGGGGGATCTTTACCTGTTAGTAACCATGCTGGCCTATATGCACCAAGAGGAGGGGGTTTTCACCGTAGAAGATGTACTACAGGGAATCGCAGAAAAACTAATCCGCCGCCATCCCCATGTTTTTGGGGAAACACGGGTCAAAGATTCGGCGGAGGTCCTTGAAAATTGGGCAAAGATCAAGGTGGAACTGGAGGGCCGTAAACCGAAGGACAGCATTCTGGACGGGGTTTCCCGGGGACTCCCCACCCTGGACCGGGCCTACAAGCTCCAGAAAAAAGCCGCCAAAGCAGGCTTTGACTGGCCGGAGGCGGGGGGGCCAATCGCCAAAATCCGGGAAGAACTGGCGGAGGCCGAAGCCGCCCTTGATACCCTGAAAAGGGACACGCCGGAAAATCCAAAAAATGCGGAGGCCCTGGAGGGGGAACTGGGGGACCTTCTCTTTTCGGCGGTGAATCTCTGCCGTTACCTTAAAGTAGATCCCTCGGTAGCCCTGCAGAGGACCAACGTCAAATTTGAAAAACGTTTTAAGTACCTGGAAAAAAAGATGAAGGAAAACGGCATAGAAATGGCGCGGGAGAATCTTGCCGCCATGGATACATACTGGGAAGAAGCGAAAAAACTTTAGTCCCCCCTTAAGGCGCCGCCGGGTCTTCTAATACCCGCCGTTTTCCCCACAGCGGAAGAAGGGTCTCCGGCCCCCGGAGAAGGGCCTCGATAAGGACGGGGCTTGTCCCGGCAAAAATCTGCCCCAGGGCCGCCTCCTCCGGGGGGCTGAAATCTGAAAGCACCCAGTCCACAATACCCCGGCCGCTTCCCGGCGGCCCTCCCTGGCCGGGGGCCCGGTCGTCGGGGCGGCCAATGCCGAAACGGAGCCGCCAAAAACCGGCGGCGCCCAGGCTGGCCTTCATGGAACGCAGCCCGTTGTGCCCCCCCAGGCCCCCGCCGAATTTCAGGGAAACCGTACCCAGGGGCAGTTCCAGTTCATCGTGGACCACAAGGATAGATTCTACGCCGGTTTTAAGAAAAGCAGCGGCGGCGGCGGCGGACTCACCGGAGAGGTTCATAAAAGTTTCGGGTTTAAGGAAGTGGAGCTTCCGCCCGCCCTCCGAGGGCGGAAGCTCCCCGGGGGGAATCAAAGCGGAAGGGGGAAGGCGGCTTGAATCCAGGGCCCCGTAAAGGCCCTTGTACTTTTTCTGCCAGGAAAGGTCCGGGTAAAAGGGCAGGGCCTCCGCGAAAAGCCAGCCCACGTTGTGCCGGTTCCGGCGGTACTGCCGGCCGGGATTCCCCAAAAAAACCACCAGACTAAGCATGGAATTTATCACGGGGCCCGGTTACGACAGATCCCCCCGGACGCTGACAACCTTGGAAAGGAGGCCATACTTTACCGCTTCATCGGCGTTCATCCAGTAATCCCGGTCCGTGTCCTGTTCCACCTGATCAAAGGGGGCGCCCGTTTCATTGGCGATAAGGTGGTTGATCCTTGCCCGCAGCTTGTCCAGTTCCCGGGCGTGAATTTCAATATCCGTCGCCACTCCCCGGATGCCGGAAAGGGGCTGGTGGATCAGGTAATGGCTGTTGGGAAGCCCCACCCGCCGTTCCTTGGGACTGGCAAGCTGGATAATCGCCGCGGCGCTGGCCACCAGCCCCATGCCGATGGTCCAGACCGGGGGCTTCACAAAGCGAATCATATCAAAAATCGCAAAACCAGCGTCCGCATCCCCCCCAGGGCTGTCAATAAAAATACGGATAGGTTCATCGCCCATATCCTCAAGCAGGAGAAGCTGCCGGATGGTCCGCTCCGCCAGGTCTTTTTTTATTTCCCCGGAAAGCAAAATAGTCCGGGTTTTAAGCATTTTTGAAAGCAGAGGATCCGAGCCGGAAGATTTGGCATCTTCCTCATTCTCATCCTCGTCTTCATCCGCGGCGCGGAAACCCTTTAACCAGTCCAGCAGGTATAATCGTTTCATAGGGGCAGTATAGCATATCGGCGGGTCCCAAAAAAGCTCCTCCGGCGGTATCTCCCCCGATTCGGAATTCTGTCATATACTGAAATTGTCCGGCAAACAGTACAACGGTACGATGATATAACTAATGAAATCCTGGAAGTCAAATTACATTGCGGTCTTAATCGCCGAAACCATGGCCATCGCCGGTTTTGCCCTGTCTATGCCGGTGATTCCCCTCTTTCTGGCGGAGGACATTGGAATAGAAGACCCGGGGACCCTGAAGATGTGGGTGGGTTTGATCCAGTCCTGCGCGGCGGTGTCCCTGGCGGTTTTTGCCCCTATATGGGGCCGCCTGGCGGATATATACAGCCGCCGGATGATGCTGCTGCGGGCCATGTTTGGCGGGGCGGTAGTCATATCCCTGATGGTGTTTGTACAGAATCCCTGGCAGCTTTTGATTCTCAGGACCATCCAGGGCTGCTTTACGGGGACGGTGGCGGCGGCCACGGTCTTGACCGCGGGGATCGCCCCTGCCGCCCAGATTGCCCTGGCCCTGGGACTGCTCCAGACCGGGGTGGCTATCGGTAATTCCATCGGCCCCCTTATCGGGGGGATACTTTCCGATTTTCTGGGACACCGCCTGGCCTTTTTAAGTACCGGTCTGGTACTGGCCGGAGCCGGGGTCATTGTTCTTACATGGGTGGAGGATGACAGCCACCCAAAACCCGGCGGGAAGGGGTTCCGGTTTCTCCCGGAAATAGGGCCCATCCTCCATTCCCCGGTGCTTATCTCCATGATGATCACCACTTTTGTTATCCAGGCCGCCAACTCCATTGCCGCCCCCATGCTGCCCCTGTTCCTGCGGGAACTGGCGCAGGGAAGCCGGTACATCGGGTCCGCCACGGGGATTGTCCTGGGGGCGGGGGCGGCGGCCACCGCCGTGGCATCGGTGGCGGCGGGGAAATACTCCGCCCGGATCGGCTACTGGCGAACCTTGATTTTCTGCCTTGCCGCGGGGGCCCTTTTCACCATTCCCCAGGCCCTTGTGGGCAACATGGTCCAGCTTACGATATTCCGGGCTCTGGCCTCCTTCTGCCTGGGCGGGGCTACCCCGGTATTGAACGCCATTATCGCCGTCAGCGCCAAGAAGAACCAGTTGGGGAGTATCTACGGTTTTAACTCCTCCGTCTCCTCCGCCGGAGGCGCCCTGGGTCCGGTTATCGGTTCCATGGCGGCGATGATAAGCTACCGCATGGTCTTCCTTGCCGCCGCGGTACTCCTGGGGCTTTCCGCCCTGGAGACGGCCCTTAGGGCAAGGCGACATTCGGCATAATCCCGGAAAAGGGGGAAAATTGGGAGTACAGCATGGAGAAATTGGGGAGTAGGGTACAAAAAAAGCGATAATCTTGAGTATGCCCGGCGGCCATACTATTCTTAAAGGGTTACAGGAGGAGTTCATGCCGAAAATTACTTTTATGGGGGCGGGAAGTACCGTTTTTGCCCGGAATGTGCTGGGGGACTGTATGTGTTCCCCGGTATTAAAGGACAGCGAGATAGCCCTCTACGATATTGACGGGGAACGGCTTAAGGAAAGCGGGAAGATCATCGCCGCCATCAACAAGGGGAAAGGGGGCGGAGCGAGGATACAATGCTATCTGGGGCCGGAAAACCGCAGGGCAGCCCTGAAGGACGCCCAATTTGTCGTCAACGCCATTCAGGTTGGCGGTTACGATCCCTGTACGATTATCGATTTTGAGATACCGAAAAAATACGGCCTCCGCCAAACCATTGCCGACACCCTGGGAATCGGCGGAATCATGCGGGCCCTGCGGACTATTCCCGTAATGGAAGATTTTGCCCATGACATGGAGGAGGTTTCCCCCGACGCATGGCTGCTGAACTACACCAACCCCATGGCCATGCTTACCGGCTATATGCTGCGTTATACCGGGGTAAAGACCGTGGGGCTTTGCCACAGCGTCCAGGTTTGTTCAGAACATCTGCTGAAAGGTCTTGGCATGGAGGATAAGCTGGAGGGCCGCCGGGAGAAGATCGCGGGGATTAACCACATGGCATGGCTTCTTGAAATCTACGATAAGGCGGGGAACGACCTATACCCGGAAATAAAAAAACGGGCCCGGGAGAAAAACAAGAACGAGAAGCACGGCGACATGGTTCGTTTTGACTATATCGACAAACTTGGCTACTACTGTACCGAATCCAGTGAGCATAACGCGGAGTACAATCCCTTTTACATCAAAAGGGCCTATCCTGAACTGGTTGAGCGGTTCAATATTCCCCTGGACGAGTATCCCCGCCGCTGTGTGAACCAAATAAAAGGCTGGAAAGAGGAGTATGAAAATCTAAGCCGGGCGGATACCCTGGCCCATGAGCGCAGCCACGAATACGCTTCGTATATTCTGGAGGCGATATGTACCGGCACGGCTTACAAAATCGGGGGCAATGTGTTAAACCGGGGCGGCCTTATCGGCAACCTGCCGGAGGAAGCCTGTGTGGAAGTGCCCTGTCTGGTGGATAAAAACGGGGTGAATCCCTGTTATTCGGGGCCCCTGCCCCTCCAGCTTGCGGCAATGAACATGAGCAACATCAATGTCCAGCTTCTCACTATCGAGGCGGCCCACAGCCGCAAGAAGGAGCATATCTACCATGCCGCGATGATGGACGGCCATACCCAGGCGGAACTGCCCCTGGATGACATAGTAAAAATGGTGGATGAGCTTATCGAAGCCCACGGAAACTGGCTGCCGAAATTCCACTAGTATCCCAACACGATTGAACTTGTGGATTTGGGCGCATCCCCGCTTCGCGGGGACCGGGCTTTTCGGGGCTCCGCTTCGCTCCGGCCCCGCCTGTGGCGTGGCTAAACCCCTCCAATCCCTTGCGCTTCGCTGTGGGATACGGTTTTCCGCCACGGTACACAGCCGCATTTTCATTGCTGTCGAGACACTAGCCGCAGCACGGCGCCGTACAGTAAATTCCTCCGTGTATAGATAGTATTGGGGGCCGCCAATGAACACGACAGAATCTCTGGAAAAACTGCATCGCATAGACCGGGAGTACCGCTGCCTTGAAAAGGCCCTGGCGGTACTGCAATGGGACGAGGAGACCTATCTTCCCCCCAAAGGGATCGGGGAGCGGGCGGAGCAGCTTGCCCTGCTCCAGGGCCTGGCCCATCAGCGCCTTGTTTCCCCGGAGACCGGCCGCCTCCTGGATGAATTGGGGTCCACGCCGGAGAATCCCCGGGGAGACGGGGGTCTTCCTCCCCTGGAAAGGGATTTTCTGCGGGTTATGCGCCGTTCCTATGACCGGGAGGCGAAACTCCCCGAAGATTTTGTGCGGGAGGCCGCCCGGGCAGAAGGTCTTTCCCAGGCCGCCTGGGCGGGGGCGCGGCGGGCCAATGATTTTGCCGCTTTCCTGCCCCATCTCTCCGTCATGGTAGACAATGCCCGGAAAAAAGCTCGGTACTGGGGTTACACCGATACCGGAGACGGGAAGGGCGGCCTTTATGACGGACTCCTGGATATCTATGAACCGGGGTTGGGAAGCGCCGAAATAAGCGCCATCTTCGGCCCCTTACAGGAACGGCTCAGCGCCATTCTCAAGGACCTTGGTTCTCCCCAGGACTACCCCTTCTTGGATCAGGACTACGACATCGAAACCCAAACCCAGTTCAATCATTATCTCATGGATTACCTGGGTTTTGACCGGAGCCGGGGACGGCTGGATACCAGCGCCCATCCCTTTACCACATCCCTGGGTTCCGATGATGTGCGTATCACAACCCGGTATTTTCCCAATAACCTCCTGTCCAGCATCTTTTCGGTCATCCATGAATCGGGCCATGCCTTCTACGAGATGGGTTTCCCCCCAGAGCTTCAGGGTTCCTGCCTGGCGGACGGCGCTTCCATGGCAGTTCACGAGTCCCAGTCCCGGCTTTGGGAAAACGTCATCGGCCGCAGCCGTCCATTTTGGGAGGGACTCTTTCCCGCCCTGCGGCGCTATTTTCCCCGGCAGCTTGGGGCCATCAGCGCCGGCGTCTTTTACCGGGCAATCAACCTGCCCCGGCCTACCCTTATCAGGGTCGATGCCGATGAGATCAGCTATGCCCTGCATATCATCCTCCGTTTTGAACTGGAAAAACAGCTCATCGCTGGGGAACTCCCGCCGGAAGAACTTCCCCGCCGCTGGCGGGAGTATAGCCGCCGTTATCTGGGCAGGGAAAGCGATACCGACTCGGACGGAGTCCTTCAGGATGTACACTGGTCCATGGGGGCCTTCGGTTATTTCCCCAGCTATGCCCTGGGCAACCTCTACAGCCTCCAGTTCTGGACCCAAATGAAGAAAGACCTGCCGGACCTTGAATCTTCCCTGGCCGCTGGCCGTTTCCAGCCGGTCCTGTCCTGGCTTTCGGAGCGGATCTACCGCTGGGGTAGCCGCCTTACCCCCCCGGAACTTCTCCTCAAAGTTACCGGAAAAAAGCTGTCCCCCGCCCCTTTCCTGGACTACATCGAAACCAAATACGGGGAATTCCGGACCGTACAATAGGGTTTTTGAACAACAACCGCTAAAAAAGTAAGGCCGAAGATATGAAATAGCATCAGACGCTATTTTGGCCTGCCTCGTCTGCGTTTCATTGCCGAATTCCCCAGTCTTACTTATACTGGGTTTATGAATCTTGCCGACAAAGTTACATCCCTCCGCCTAGTGCTGGCCCCGCTTTTCTTCATCGTGTACCTCCTGCCCAGGCTTGTCCCCTTTTGGCCCGCCGCCGGGGGAGTCTGGACCGTTCCTGTACTTTGGGCCGTCTTTGTAGTTTCCGAACTTACCGATATGCTGGACGGCTTCCTGGCCCGCCGCCGGGGGGAGACAAGCGATTTTGGCAAGCTTTTCGATCCCTTTGCCGATACCCTGACCCAGCTCAGTTACTTTCTTTGCTTTGTCATCGACGGGATTCTTCCCGCCCCCCTCTACCTCCTGGTTCTCTACCGGGAATATTCTATTCTTTTTGTCCGTAACCTCATGCTCAAAAAAGGCGTCGCCATGGGCGCCCGGATCATGGGAAAGGTAAAAACCGTCACTTATATTCTGGCGGCGGCCCTTGCCCTCTCAGCCTCAAGCCTCATGCGCCTGTCCCTTCCGGGTCTCATATTCGGCGTAAAAATAGCCGCCCAGGCCGTTTTTTTCTTTTCGGTAGTCCTTTCCGTCCTTTCGTTCATGGATTACCTCTCCGTTTACCGGAAGGCTCCGGGAACCGTGGGCGGCAAACCGGAGGATTCCGTAAAAAAATTTTAAAAAATTTTTTCAAACCCTTGACACGATCATTCGAGAAATAGTATGTTAGCGAAACCCGCCTAAATACCGAAGGGTGGGTATTCCTGATCTTTGCCGAATGCGGCGGGGTATGGAATGTTGGAACTGTGGTTCTGCCTCAGTTCCGGCGGAGATTTTTGGCAAACAACCCTGTTTAGTTTAGGCTTGGCGGGGTTTAGGGAAGGGGAGTGGGGATCATGGGCTGGGCATGGAATGTCTAGTT
>JAIRNB010000166.1 GCA_031258265.1 Treponema sp.
TTTTTGCGGCAGCAAAAAATGCGCCCAAACTGAGAATTACCCTCTGATCCAAGCGGTGCATTGACAAATTTTTCCTCCCTCCATAGGCTTGACGTATGGGTTCAAGGGCTAAACCTTCAATTTTTACCGCTATTCTGATTCGTTTGCTTGCGTTTTTTACCGTCATTGTGGCGGTGGTCATCGGAATTGGCCTGGGGCTGTCTCTGGCGGAGACTGCGAATATTAGGAATCAGGAAAATTTTCAGGAATTTCATCCCGCCCTGCCCACTAAAATCCTGGATGTGAACGGCGCGTTGATTACCGAATTTGCCGCTGATGAAAAGCGGGAGCTTGTTTCCCTTAGCGATCTGCCCCGGCATTTGATCTACGCGGTTCTGGCCCGGGAGGACCCGGATTTTTACAACCACCGGGGTTTCAGCATCCGGGGTATTGCCAGGGCGGCGGTGGGGCAAATTCTTAAGAAGAACTGGGGTGGGGGGTCTACCATTACCCAGCAGGTAGCGGGGACCCTCTACACCGACAGGTCCGAGCGCTCCTACTCCCGGAAAATCCGGGAACTTTGGTGGGCCTTCCAGATGGAACGGCGTTATACCAAGAACGAGATTCTGGAAATTTACCTGAACTACATGATCATGGGCCCCGGTACTTACGGGGTGGAGGCCGCAAGCCAGTATTTTTTCGGCCATAGCGCCCGGGAGATAAGTCTGGCGGAGGCGGCCCTTTTGGTGATTCAGCTTTCAAGTCCTACCCGCTACAATCCCCTGAACAACCCCAACGAGGCCAAGGACCGCCAGCTTTCGGTTCTTAACAAGATGATCGAGCTTGGTTACGCTACCCAGGAAGAGGCGGACGCTTCGTTTGAGGAATACTGGGCAAATTACGATTACACCAGGGCTTCAATCGCGGCCTACTACAACCGGGAGGATGCCGCCCCCTGGTTCAGCGAGTATGTGCGCCGGGAATTGGACGACATGATGTACGGTTCTATGGATTACTACCGGGACGGCTACACGGTTTATACCACCTTGAACCTTAAACACCAGGAAGCGGCGTCCCGGTTCATGCAGCAGGGGCTGGAGAAGGCCAACCGGGAATTTACCCGTTCCAATACCACCAGCAATCTACAGGCTATAAATACCTATGTCCCCATAGTGGACCTCCTTTCCCTTTATTTTGATATTGAGGAAATCCATTCCACCGGTGAATCCCAGCAGGAGCAGCGGGCCCTTAACCGTTATACCAAGGTGATAAATCCCATTGTGGATATGACGGCCCTGATTTTTGGCATGCAGGACCTAAAGACTCTCACCAATGCGGGTTTTGGAAACCTCAGGGCCGCCACGGAGAAGAATGTGGTGGAAGGGGCCCTAATTTCTATCGAGAATGAAACCGGGTACATCACGGCCATTATCGGCGGTTCCCGCTACGATGAATCTAACCAGCTTATCCGGGCCACCCAGGGGAATATCCAGCCCGGTTCTTCCTTTAAGCCCCTTTATTATTCGGCGGCCATAGATTCCCGTAAATTTAACCCCTCGTCCCTGATCCACGATGTACCCATCGTGTTTCACAACGAAGACGGCACTCCCTACATCCCCCTGAATTTCCGGGGCGAATGGAAGGGTTCGGTTCTCCTCTACGAGGCCCTGGCCCAGTCTATGAACGTACCTTCTCTACGGGTTCTGGACAGCATCGGTTTTGACGCCGCCATCAACCGGGCGGCGGCCCTGCTGGATATTACCGATCCCGATGATATTCGTGCGACCTTCCCCCGGGTTTACCCCCTGGGGCTGGGAATTATCTCCGCCTCTCCCCTGCGGATGGCCCGGGCCTTCGCGGTCTTTGCCAATCAGGGCCGTTCGGTAACTCCTATCGCCATACGCTCCGTGGAAGACAGGAACGGCCGGGTGGTGCTGGACCCGGAACGGGAACTCCGCCTGCAGCAGCGCCGTTTAGGGGAGGAAATTCAGGTGATAAGCCCCCAAAACGCATACGTGATGACCAGCATGCTCAAAAAAACCGTGGAAATGGGGACCCTTTACAATCCGTCGGGCTGGGGTTCCAAATTTAACTTTAAAGATGAAAACGGTAAAACCTTCCGTATGCCCATGGCGGGTAAGACCGGAACTCCCCAGAACTGGTCCGATGCCTGGACTGTTGGTTTTTCCCCCTATTACACTACCGCCATCTGGTTTGGTTTTGATAAACCGGGAAATTCCCTGGGGGTGAACCTTACCGGTTCTACCCTGGCGGGTCCTGTGTGGGCGGACTATATGCGGGAGATTCACCAGGGACTGTCCTACAAAGAATTTGCCCGGCCCGTCACCGGTGTCATTGATGTTACGGTCTGCGCTAAATCGGGTCTCCTTAAAACCGCCGCCTGTAACGAGGGAGAGGTGACTCTTCCCTTCCTGGAGGGGACTCAGCCTTCGGAGTATTGTAATATCCACGGCAACGCCGCCCGTTCCACCGCTTCCTATCTTGATTATATGCGATCCAATACCCTGAGTTTGAACAGCGATACTTTGCTGGATTCCCTATCCATGCCTTCCCTGTCTATTGATTTACCCCCGGAAAGCCCCCGCTCCGGGAATTCCCGGAATTCCGTTCTGGGCCGGAGGACTCAGACAGGCAGCGTCCGAAGCGGATCTTCCAGAACCCCGGGGCGCAGCACCGGGAACCGCTTGCTTGACGGGGAGGAGGAAGCTCCTCCCCCGGTCCCTTTCCAGCAGGAGGAAGTCCCGGTACTGGAGGCCGGCGTTGAGGAGGCCCCCGATCTTCCTTCCCCCGATCTTCCCGATCTTCCCGATCCCCCCGATCTTCCTCCCCCCGCTTTGGACGAGCCGGTTTCCACCGGTGTTGTGGAGGAGGAGGAGTTCTTCAATCCCTGGTTTGAGTAAGCTTTAGCGTTCAGCCTTTTTTTCAAAATGGGAAAATTCCATGGTGAAGGTGGCCCTGCCCTGGCTGACGCTTCGCAGGGATGTCATAAAACCGAACATCTTGGCCATGGGGGCGCTGGCTTTTACAAGGTCCGTGCCGGTCCGGGAATCCATATTAAGGACCTGCCCCCCCCGGCTGGTTATAAGGCTCATCACCTCCCCGACAAACTCATGGGGGGCCGCCAAATCTACCGCCATGATAGGTTCCAGGAGAACGGGCTCCGCGTTGCGGCAGGCTTCGTCAAAGCCCATGTTGGCGCAGGCTTCAAAGGCAAATTCCGTCCCCGTAAGTTCCGAGTACCCTAGGGCGGTTACCGTTACCCCCACGTCGATGCAGGGATAACCCAGGACGATACCCGCGGCAAAGGCCCCCGTGATCCCCCGTTCCACCGCCTCGTAGATTCCCTCCGGTATCTCCCGGTCTTTAACGGCGCAGCTATAGCGGTTCCCCGTTCCCCGTTCCAGGCTTTCCACCTTCAGGGTCAGTTCCGCGGCGTTTTCTTTTCCCGCGATAACCCGGGAGAATCGCTCGGTCTGTTCCAGGGTTTTGCTTACCGATTCCCGGTAAGTCACCTGCGGATTTCCTATCTTGGCTTCCAGACCGTATTCCTTACGAATCCGGGTTATCAGCACATCCAGGTGCAGTTCCCCCATGCCGGAGATGATAAGCTGGCCGGTTTCTTCGCTTTCCCGGGTAGTAAAGGTGGGATCCTCCCTGGAAAGCAGGGCCAGGGCCTCGTTCAGCTTGTCCCGGTCGGAAAGGTTCCGGGGTTCCACGGAAACCGAAATAACCGGCTCCGGGAACTGCATCTTTTCCAGAAGCACCGGCCAGCCCTCGCTGCCAATGGTATCCCCTGTCTGGGCCAGCTTCATTCCCATGATTACCCCAATATCTCCGGCGGAAAGCTCGTCCATGGGTTCAGACTTATTGGAGTGCATCCTGAGGATACGGCCGGCCCGTTCCCGCTTCCGTTTCCCGATATTGTAAACTGCGGTCCCCGGTTTTATGGAACCGGAGTACATCCTGACATAACAGAGACTCCCCGCCTCCCGGTCATTTTGTATCTTGAACACCAGGGCCAGGGGGGCGGCCCCAGGATCGCAGGGAACCTGAATATCATCCCCCTTCTTCAGGTGATGCCCCAGGGCCGCCGCCACCTCATTCGGCGCGGGAAGGTAGTCCACCACCGCGTCAATCAGCGGCTGAACCCCCACATTCCGGCGGGAGGCCCCCGCCAGCATGGGCAGAAGCAGCCGGGAAAGGACCGCCTTTCGTAGTTCCCCCCTGATAAGCTCCCCGTCAATTTCCCCTCCCCCCAGGTAACGTTCGGTTACGGCATCGGAGACCTGGGAAAGCGCGTCAATAAGCTTCTCCCGCCATTGAGAGGCCAGACCCTGCCGTTCCGCCACCAGGGGGCCGCGAAGCACCTGTTCCCCCTCGCCTGCCCACCGGAGTTCTTCCATGGCGATAAGATCGATAATCCCCCCAAAGGCCCCTTCCTTACCGATAGGTATTTGAAGGGGGACGGTGGGGATGCCGAATTTGGCGCTTACATCCTCCAAAACCTGGAAAAAATCCGCCCCGGCCCGGTCCATCTTATTCACATAGCCGATACAGGGTACCCGGTACCGCTCCGCCTGCCGCCAAACCGTTTCGGTCTGGGGCTGTACCCCATGAACAGCGTCAAAAATAGCTACCGCCCCGTCCAGCACCCGCAGGGAACGTTCCACCTCGGCGGTAAAATCCACATGCCCCGGGGTGTCGATAATGTTAATTTGGTGATCCCTCCACCATGTGGTAGTGGCGGCGCTCTGGATGGTGATTCCCCGTTCCTGTTCCTGTTCCATCCAGTCCATGATCGCTTCGCCGTCATCTACCTCACCGATACGGTGGCTCTTGCCCGTGTAGTAGAGGATTCGCTCAGTAGTGGTGGTCTTTCCCGCATCAATGTGGGCCATGATGCCGATATTCCGCATCTTGCTTAACATGAACCCAATATAAAGCTTTAAGGGCCCCGGAGCAATGGAGAAGGGAGATAGAGACAGGGCGCGCCGGGTTTTCTTTTTTTAGACAAATTTTACCGGATTTGTAGTACATTAGTTGGATCATGAACGCCCTTTCTTACGTGTTAGTGAGTCCCTATACCATTGCGAAAAGCCGGACCGGCGGGGTCGTCGCCCGCCTGCTTTCCCGATTGGACCTGGAATTGGTGGGAGCCCAGATGATAGCCCCGGAAGGGGATTTTGTGGAAAAATTCGCCGCTTCCCTAAGGGGAGAGGTCCCCAATGACGTTTCCCTTCTGGCCGATTATGTGGAGGCCAATATGGTCCCCTCCGGGGGCAGACGCCACCGGAGTCTCCTGCTCCTCTTTCAGGGGGACAATCCCTGCGAAAAGCTTACCGGTATCTGCGGCCGCCTGTACCCGGAACACCGGGATTTTGATTCCCTTACCGGGGAAACCATACGGGACACCTATGCGGACCTTATCTATGAGCCGGGGGATTCCAAAAAGGTAAGTTATTTTGAACCCGCGGTCCTTACCCCCCGCAGCCAGGCCTGGGCGGACCGGGACCTGGCCCTTTTCGAGGATTTTCTTAAAAGTCAGGAAAACATTATCAAGAATATGCAGTACCCGGACCCTTCAAAGATCGAGCAGACCCTGGTGATTATAAAACCGGATAATTGGCAGTACGCTTCCTCCAGGCCGGGGACTATCATTGATATGTTTTCCCGTACCGGCTTAAGGATCGTGGGGATCAAGATTCACCGCTTTTCTTTAACCGGAGCCCTGGAATTTTACGGCCCCGTGGAGGCCGCCCTAAAGGAAAAACTTGCCCCCGTTTTCGGGGAAAAGGCCCGGGAGATCCTGGAGCGGGAATTCAAAATAAACCTGAGTGTGGATACGGAAAAAGTCCTGGTTGGCAGCGTGGGCCTTGAGTACGCCCAGGATCAGTTCTACAGAATCATCGAATTCATGTCCGGCAAACGGCCCGATACCTCTCCGCCCCGGGAACAGGACTGGCCGGGAACCGTAAAGTGCATGATCCTGGTTTACGAGGGGGTTTCCGCCATCAAAAAGATCCGGGAAGTCCTGGGCCCCACGGATCCCCTCAAAGCGCCGGGGGGTACGGTACGGAGGGATTTCGGCAGTAATATGATGGTTAATACGGCCCATGCGTCGGATTCCCCGGAGAGTTTTGAACGGGAACGGAACATCGTAAAAATCGAGGAAAACTCCCTGGGCTCGATCATCCGGGGCTACCTGGAGGAGCAGGTCTTCCCCGGCAAAGCATAAGGCCGGATCCCGTGAACCGGCGGTTTTTGCCGGGACGGAGAGCCTGGCCCCGCGGCTGCCCCCAAATTCACCGGTTTAACCGTGCCGGGACCTTAATTTTCTTCCTGGGGCAGGATGCCAAGAAGTTCTACTTTGAAAACCAAAGGCGTATTGGGGGGGATTGCCCCGGCCCCATTTTCACCATAGGCAAGCCTGGAGGGGATGTAGAAGGTAAAAATATCTCCTACCCCCATTAACTGGACCCCCTCGGCCCAGCCGGGGATCACCTGGTCCAGGCGAATTTCAATCGCGTTATTGCCGCTGTAACTGGAATCAAAAATTTCCCCATTGGCAAATTTTCCTTCGTAATAGACCCGTACCAGCGCCTGTGGGCCGGGTTTTTCTTTTCCCACTCCCCGGATTACTTCATACTGGAGACCGCTTACCGTGGTGATTACCCCCTGACGTTTTCCGTTATTTTCCAGGAAAATAACTTCCTTCGCCCGGTTTTCTTCCGCTTTTGCCCGGTTTTCCTCCGCCTGCCGTTCCATGGCCTCCTGGTAGGTATTCTGCACCAAGAGGACAGCGTCTTCAAAGCTCATCCGGTAATTCGTATCTTCCGTACCTTCAATGGAATCCCGCAGGCCCTGGTCAAGGGCCCCATAATCAAATTCAAGTCCCATGCTTTTTAGGTCCGCCCCGATAATCAAACCGTAGGCATAACTTATGTCGCTCTTTTTCTGGTCCCCCGCCGGCTCCTCCTGAGCCTGGAGGAAAGAGGTCATTATAAGGCCCAGGAGGAGGGCCCCGAATTTTTTCGCCGTAAAGGACAATCCGCGATACATGGGATGTTTCATACCGCCAGCATAGCTTTTTTTATAATTGGTGTCTGCCTGCCGCAAAGTCTATCCGCCGCAATATTCGTAAACCCGCAAACTCTGAAAACAGGCCGCTTTGCGGCTAGGAGTTTGTTGCGCTTCGCGCTTAAAATGGTATAAATATTCACATCAGTGAATATTTATACCTTACATACTCCAAGCAAACCACAGGTTTGCACAGCAGCCCAATAATCGTGATTTTTTGCATATGGGGCGCCACAGGCGCCTGGGCAAAAAATCTACATTGCAACAGGCTGCTAGACACCGGAATCGTTCCCGTTTTTCACCAAAAGGCGGGTAAAAACTTTTTTAGGGGAGGCAGCGTGAACCATTATAACTGTGGGGCGGGGATAAAGCGGAATCCCCCTCCCGCCTTTTCTACCGTTCCTATGGCGGGGTACTGTAAATGCATTCCGCCGATAAAAATCCCCTGCTCCGCGGCGTAAGCGAGAATTTCCTTTCGGACCGCCGCCGCGGCGGCGGGGTCCG
>JAIRNB010000190.1 GCA_031258265.1 Treponema sp.
GGACCCAATCCTGCGGGTATGGATCGGAAAGTAACCCAGAAATATACAACCGCAGGTTGTATATTAGGATACTGCGGCATGGTTTAGTGTCACCGTATGCCCCCGAATTTTCGCCGAAAAATAGGTTTGCTGGAATCTGCCATCTAACCTTCGATCTGAAACCTCCGCAGAAAATCGGGATCATCCCGGACAATTTCAAGCAGCCGGCGGGAAGCTCCCTCCGGCTTGTTTCTGCCATTTTCCCATGCTTCCACAGTCTTGGGGGATACTCCCAGCGATCCGGCGAACATCACCTGGCTCAACCCTGACCTTTGCCGGATTTGTTTAATAGAGTTGTTCAAAAACTTCAGTTTTTGAACAACAACCGCTTAAAAATAACAAAAAACGAGGATTTTGTTAAAAAATCATCGTTTTTTGAAAGACTTGTAAGCCAAGCGAAGCTTGGCAAAGAACCAAGCGGGTTCTTGAACAAGTCCAATGTCTTCGGTGTTGAAGGTATCCACCGGCTTTATGGTCAATTTTACTTTTCGGGCCGCGAGCTTTCCCTGTTGATACCTAACGGCCTCATTCAGGCCCTCCATGATACTCTCGTATGTACTCATTTTTTGTCCTCCATCTCTTTCAAGCCCTGCTTCAGCCGGACAATCATTTTGGCAATTTCGTTTCGCTCTGTTTTGGACAGATTATCCTTCTCGTTTTGGGTTTTGTAACAGGGTTTCCTGCAATCCGCGGAGTTTATCATCACCTGCGCCTGTGCATATAGGGGACTGCGGCGGGCGCGGTACGCGCCCGCCTGGCTGGGGGGTAGCGGAATAACCGCTGACGCGGGTTATTTCCGGAGTTTCGCGCAAGCCTACGGCTTGCTTTTGCGAAACTCCAGCTTGGACCCAGCCCCGCGGGTATGAAGCGGAGGGGGGGCCAGAGTGAATGTTGTGCTACGGAGGAATTGTCCGGGGAAGCGGGCCCCCCCTTATAGGGACAGGACCCGGCTAAAACGGCGGCTGGTTTTTAGCCTTTGCGGATGTACAGCGGTATGGAGGATAGTTCCTTGTCATCGAGGTAAAGGGCGAAATTCACTACCCCCGGACCGCGGAAGTGGAGGTTGGATATGCTAAAGACCAGGTGGGAAACGGTGGTGGCGTTCCCTACTCCCTTTACTTCCACATTGCCGGTGATGGCGTCCATGCTCATCTTTCCGTCCAGGTCTCTGGTTTCGATGCGGAAATTGTGGCGGGTGAATTCCCAAAGGTCAAAGCGCAGGCGGATTACCACGGAAAGCTGGGGGTGGCTAAAGGGAAAATTCCGGGAGATGATGGTATCGAAGGTTCCCACGATGGTAAGTTTGCCGCCGTTTTCCTGGGCAAAATCGCAAAAGGTAAAGAGTTCTATTTTCATTCAGCCCTCTTAGGCAGGGGAATTTCCGGAAAATCCGGCTGTTTTGCGGTTTTAGTTTCCGCTTCTGTTTTTGTTTTGGTTTCGGTTTTTGCTTCGGTTTTGGCTTCGGTTTCCGTCTGGATTTCCGTTTTGGTTTCCGTTCCCCGCAAGTATTTTTTCATGAACAGCGCAATGCGCCGCCCGTACTCTTCCTTGTCCGTATCATAGGCAAGGCCGTGTTCCGCCCCGGGAACGGTGTAGAGTTCCTTTTCCGATACGCAGGCGGCGTAGAGCCGGCTGCACATTTCAAAGGGGACAAAGGTGTCGGCTTCCCCGTGGATAAAGAGGACCGGGGTCCGCGACTTTTTTACCTGCTCCAGGGCGGAGGCTTCCTCAAGGCGGTAACCCGCCCTCTTTTCCGTAAGCCTGCTCAGGGCCCGGATAAGCGGGGGAAAGGAGATGTGGTATCCCCGTTTAAGCTGCCAGTTTAGTTCATCCAGGGCGGAGGTATAACCGCAGTCGGCGATGATAAGTTTAAGTTCCGGGGGGACATCTTCCCCGGCGGTCATAAGCACGGTGGAGGCCCCCATGGAAATGCCGTACAGGACGATCCGCTTCTCCCCCCGCTCTTTTAGCAGGGCCATCCAGCCCAGCATGTCCAGCCGCTCGTGCCAGCCAAAACCGGTGTAGCGCCCCTCGCTTAGGCCGTAGCCCCTGGCTTCAAGGAGGAGGACGTTCAAGCCCAGGCGGTGGAAAAGCCGGGCAAAGACATCAAGCTGCCTGCCGTCCCCGTTGTAGCCGTGGGCCAGGACAGCGGTAGCGGAGAAATCCCCGCCCGGTTCCGCGGCCAGGTAGTAGGCGTGGAGGCGGAGGCCGTCCGGCCCCTGAATCCACAGGTCCTCCAGGGTTTGGGTGGAAAGCCAGTTCGGTTCCCGGTCCGAGGGAGGCCGCCGGGCTACGACAATCCGGTAAAAGTAACGGGGAAGGATAAAAAACACGAGCAACAAAACAGCCAGGAGGATCGATGCCAGGACTACCGGTATAAGCGCCACGCCGCTCCCCTAGGATTCCGTGAAACAGACAACCCGGTTTCTGCCGGCTTTCTTTGCCTGGTACATGGCCATATCGGCGCTGTTGATAAGCCGGTCGATGTACTCATCCCCCGGATATTCGTCAAAGCTGGCCACGGCCACGCCAAAACTGGCGGTGATGAACACGGAACCGTTTTCCAGGCTGATAGGTTTGGATGCCAGGGTCTCCCTGATCCGCTCCGCAATGGCTATGCTGGTCTTCTGATCCGCCCCTCCGAAAAAAAATACGAATTCCTCCCCGCCGTAACGGCCCATAAAGTCATTTTTCCGCAAAATCGACGATACCACATTGACTACAAAACGCAGGGCGTCGTCCCCCGCCAAGTGCCCCCATGTATCATTAAAATGCTTAAAGTGATCGATGTCCATCATCACAACCCCGCAGGCGCTTCCCGTGGAAAAGGCGGAACGCAGCTCCCGGTTGGCCCGCTCCAGGAAGGAGGCCCGGTTCATGGCGCCGGTAAGGGAATCGTGGGTTGCCAGGTGGCGGAACCGGTATTCCCGTTCCTGCAAGGCTATTACCGTGGAATTTCGCAGATCGATCTCGTTTTGAAGATTCTCCGCCCGCCGCCGCAGGGCGAGAATCTCATGGTGAATATCCTCCAACAGGGGAATTCCCTTGAGTTCCGGGCCCAGCGGAAGGGGGTCCTCCTCCCTTAAAAGTTTCCAGATATGTTCCAATACCGGCAGGATCCGGTCTTCTTCCCGCGTAACGGAATTTCGCTTGGCCGCCCTGTTTACATTTCCCATTACATATTTCCTACCCGGGGCAAGATTCCTCCAGCCTTTATAAGCGGTCCTGAACTCCTATGCGCAAAACCTGCGCTTTTTACGGCAGCCGCCGGCCCGCAGCCTATTATGTGTCCCCATTATGGACCGGCGCTGTTACAAAAATTATACCGCTTTTGTAATAAAAAAACACTGCGGCGGGAAAAGGCGGAAAACCAGGGGGCGCTTACTTTTTCCGCCCTCGTTGTCCCCGGTTGTCCTTATTCATGGTTGGCCCTATTTCTGGTTGTCCTTACGTCCAGTTATCCCCTACAAGAGCTAAAGACCATTAAGGGGGGACGCAAAAATCTACAAGCATAGCAGGTTGCCGGCTATCCCGCCGGCGGCTGTTCATCCCGGCCCCCCCTCACTCCAGCCTCCTCGCCCAGCGGCCCGCTGGTCCGCCCTGGGCTGCGGTGGCTTCCGTTACCCCCTCTTATGTACAGGCGCGGCCATCCAGATACGGCGCGGCCGGCGCGTCTGGATGGCGCGGCGCGGCCGGCGCCTTTTTTAACACAATGCCGGGCTTCTTGCAAAACCCGGTTGGTTTGCCTCCGTCAGTCACCGAATTCCAGGGCAAAGACCTTGCTGCGCCGTCCGCGGTCGTAGACCCGGCGGCGGCTTTCGGGGAGACTTTCCACGCTTACTTCCCTGAAGCCCAGAAGTTCAAACCAGTCCTGGGTGCGGGTGGTAAGGACAAAGACTCTGGAGAGCCCCCGCTTCCGGGCCTGGCTGATAAGGTAGCCCACAAGCCGCCGCCCCATGCCCATATCCGCGTAGAGGGGGTCCGTGGCGATGGCGGCAATTTCCCCCTGGCCGTCCCACTGGTGGAGGGCCCCGCAGGCGTGGACGGAGCCGTCGATTTCAAAGACGGCGAAATCTTCTTTCTTTTCCAGAATCTGTTCGGCGCTCCGCTTTACCAGGACCCCCTGTCTCATCAGGGGGTCCATGAGGCGGAGGATCACCGGGATGTCCCTGCTCCTCAGGGGCCGGATGGCGTCATACTCATCGCTGTAGAGCATGGTGCCGGAGCCCAGGTTGGAGAAGAGTTCCCGCAGAATCGCCCCGTCTTCCCGGCCGTTGATGATATGAATCCGTTCCACCCCGGCCCGGGAGGCTTTAAGGGCCAGGTTTAGTTCCTCCAGGGGCCGGTCCCGGCCATGGATCTGTTCAACCCTGCCGGTCCCATCTCCGCTGTCCCCTCCCGCCGCATTGGAACTAAGGACCGCCTCCGCCTCGGCGGGGGTCAGCCGTACCACCCGGCCCTTTTCCCCCAGTTCTATGCCTTCCGGTAGTTTGTGGGACTGCGCCTGCAGGCCGGCGCCCAGGGATACAAAAAAGAGTTTCACCGCCCCCAGGGCTTCGGCGGCGGCCAGGGCTATTTCGTCACTGGCCACGTTGTAGGGTTTCCCCGCGGGGCTGTAGCCGATACAGGGGAGGATGGGCACCATCCCCTGATCCAGGGTCTTGGTAAGGGAATCGGTAAGGATCTTGTCCACCGCGCCGGTGTGTTCCATGTCCATCCCCTCCACTACGCCGATACCCCTGGCCCGGACAAAGTTGCCGATCACGGCGTCCACCCTGCTCCCCGCCAGGCCAGTCATAAAACGGGCGGCCACATGGAAGGCCGCCATCTCCACAAAGGGAATCGACGCGGCGGTGGTGATCCGCTGGGAAAGCCTGTAGCGGGACACGATCCCGTATTCCCCAAGGACCGAATCGATCCACTCTTTTGCCCCCGGTACGATAAGCACCCGGAACCCGGTTTGGGCCAGGAGGGCCAGGTCTTTTACCAGAAAGGGAAAGGCCGGATCTTCGGTGACGGGGAAATCAACCTTAAAAACCATGGTGGAGCCTTCAAAACGGCTTTGATAGTGAAAAGCCTCCCGGATAAGCTCCACCTGGGACCAGGGTTTAGCGGTATCTTGCATGGAAAAGAGGATAATCCTTCGTTCCCCGCCCTTCAATGGGTTTTTTGACGGCGTTCTTTGGGGTATAATAGTCCCCCATGGACGGTCCGGTGTGAAAAAACTCTTGATGGGGAACGAAGCCATTGCCCTGGGGGCCCTGCGGGCGGGGGTCCAGGTGGCGGCGGGTTATCCCGGCACCCCTTCCACGGAAATTCTTGAAACCCTGGTGAAGTACCATAAGGAATCGCTGCGCTTCAGGGAAGACGGCCCAGGCTCCCGGGAACATGGATACGAAGCTCCCGGCTGCTCCGGTTTTATCCATGCCGAATGGTCGGTGAACGAGAAAGCCGCCCTGGAAGTGGCCGCCGGCGCCGCCTGGGCCGGGGCCAGGGTCCTGGTTACCATGAAACAGGTGGGCCTTAATGTGGCCAGCGATCCCCTGATGAGCCTTAATTACCTGGGGGTCCAGGGGGCCCTGGTGGTAGCGGTGGCCGATGATCCGGGCCCCATTTCTTCCCAAACAGAACAGGATACCCGCCGCTTTGGCCTTTACGCCAAGATCGCCGTCTTCGATCCCGCCTCCCCGGAGGAAGCCTACCGTATGATCGGCGATGCCTTTGCTTTTTCCGCGAAGTACCGCCGGCCGGTGATCTTCCGGCCCAGCACCAGGGTCTGCCACAGTTATGCCGCCGTGGAACTGCTGCCGGAGCTGCCGGGGGGGGAGAAGCCCGGCGGTTTTGAAAAGCAGGGGGGCCGCTGGGTGATCTTCCCCAGCCTTTCCTACCGCAGCCACCTAAAAATCGAAGAGGACCTGCGGAGTCTGGGGGAAGATTTTTCCTCATATCCGGGCAACCGGATCAGTTTTGAGTCCGGCCCGGCGGCCCGGAAGGGTATTGCCTGCGGCGGGGTAAGCCGTATGTACACAAAGGAAGTTTTGGCCGCCCTTTCCCCCGCCCCGGATTGCCGGGTCCTGGAAATAGCGGCTTACCCCTTCCCGGACAGGCTGGCCCTGGAATTTCTGGCCGGTCTTGAGGAAGTCCTGGTGGTGGAGGAACTGGACCCGGTGATAGAGGACGCCCTGGTCAACCTGGCGGGCCGGGAACACCTGCCTCTGAAAATTCGGGGGAAGCGCAGCGGGGACAGCCCCGAAGCGGGGGAAAATACCCTGGCGGCATTGGAAGACCGGTTCCGTTCCTTCCTGGGAATCTTTTCAAAGGCGGGGGAAGCGGGATTCTGCCCTGCTCCGGGCGCAGAACCCCCCAAAACCGCCGGCCCGGCCGTTTCTTCCGCCCTTCCCCCGCCCCTCCCCGTGCGGCCGCCGGTACTCTGCGCGGGCTGCCCCCACCGGGCCTCATTTTTCGCGGTCAAGGACGCGGTCCGCCTCTTTGAAGGGGGCCGGCGGCGGGCCGTGTATTCCGGGGACATCGGCTGTTATACCCTGGGCAATGCCCAGCCCCTGGACATGGTGGATACCTGCCTCTGCATGGGGGCGGGGATTACCGCGGCCCAGGGCATTAACCGGGTGGAGTCCGCCCTGGGCAGGGATACCCTGAACTTTGCCTTCATCGGGGATTCCACGTTTTTCCATACCGGCATCCCCGGCATCGTGAACGCCGTATACAACGACGCCAATATTATCGTGGTGGTTCTGGATAACTACACCACCGCCATGACGGGCAGCCAGCCCCACCCCGGTACAGGTTTTTCCCTTTATGGTTCCCCGGCGGCCAAGATCAGCATCCCCGGCGTCCTTGACGCCCTGGGGGTAAAGGGGACGCTGCGGCTTAACCCCTTCGATTTCCCCTCCGCCAGGGAAGGGGTTCTCTCCCTCCTGGATAAAAAAGGGCTGCGGGCCCTCGTTTTTGAGGCCCCCTGCATCATGGTTTCCCGGGGAAGCGGCCCCTGCCTGGTGGATTCCGCCCTCTGTACCGGCTGCGGAGCCTGCGTCAAAAAGCTGGGCTGCCCCGCCCTGTCCCTGGGGATCGCCGAAGGGGGGCGGAAAACCTGCCTGCTTGACAGCGCCCTCTGCACCGGCTGCGGCCTCTGCCGCCATCTCTGCGCCTTCGGCGCGATTGCCGGAGGGGCCTCGTGACGGGCGGAACCGGGGGAAAGTCCCCGCTGGACTGCCTTATTACCGGGGTGGGGGGCCAGGGGACGGTACTTCTCTCCCGGCTTATCGGGGAGGCGGCTCTTAACAGGGGCCTGGAGGTCCGGGGTTCGGAGACCATCGGCATGGCCCAGCGGGGGGGCAGCGTGACCAGCCACCTAAGAATAGGGGAAGGGGCCTTTTCCCCCCTTATTGCCCCGGGGAAGGCGGATCTTATCATTGCCTTTGAGTGCGCCGAAGCCCTGCGGACCCTGCCTTTCCTGGCCCCGGCGGGGAAGATGCTGGCCCTGGACCGGAGCCTCACGAGTCCCCAGGGCCGCAGAGCGGCGGACATGATCGCCTCTTTAAGGGCCGGTCTGGGGGAACGGCTTACCCTGGTATCCTGGGAAAAGCTTGTGGAACGCTTCGATCCCCGGGTAAGCAACGTCCTGCTCCTGGGGGCGGCCATAGATATGGGGCTTTTGCCCTTTAGGGTGGATGAAATTATCAGCGTTCTAAAAAAACGAAGTTCCCCCAAATATTTGGAAATGAATACAAAAGTCCTAAAATCCGGCCTGATTATAACACTTGAAAGTAATTTGTCATAATACTATGATTAAGCGAAGTCAGCTTTAATTTTGTGTATTTTGGTTTTTTTATGAATCACACAGGAAAAACAAGGAGGCGGTAATTGAAAGCACGGCGGGTAAAGGGCTGGTGGCTTATTCGACTTGCGTTGACCATAGTTGGGAAAAAGGGGCTGGCCGAGCTTCGGAAATCGTCAAAGGATGCGCGGAAATCCCAGGAGAAAGTGCTAAGGTCCTTTCTTGAAAATTCGAAAAATACTGTTTATGGCAAGGAACATAATTTTTCCGGGGTTCTGGAAGCGCCGGGCCAGGATATTTTTGAGGTTTTCCGCAAGAATGTCCCTGTCAACGACTATGAGAATCTGCGTCCCTATGTGGACAGGCATAAGAATGGGGAGGCGGATGTTCTGTTTCCCGGAAAGCCCAAGATGTATGGGACCACCAGCGGTACTACCAAGGAACCCAAATGGATTCCCATTACAGAAAGATACTACCAGGAAGTGTATAAAAAATCTAATCAGACCTGGTTTTATACGCTGATCAAGAATAAACCCAAGGTATTTTACGGTAAGACTCTTTCTATTGTCGGTAAGGCGATAGAGGGCGCAGCCCCGGACGGCACCCTCTACGGTTCCATTTCCGGAATTTCCCAGCGGGATATTCCCCACTTTATGGAGGTAGTCCATACCGCGCCGGCGGATGTGTTTCATATCACCGATTATAAGGCCCGTTACTATGCCATTATGCGCATGGCTATTGAACAGGATGTAACTCTGATTATCACGGCGAATTCCAGCACCCTGGTGGAAATGCAGACCAACGCCAATGAATTTTTTGATGAATATGTGCAGGACATAGAAAGCGGCACCCTAAGCCGCCGTCTCTCCATCCCCGATGAGATCCGCAAAGCCCTGGAATCCCGCCTGAAGCCAAATCCTGAACGGGCGGAGGAGCTGCGGCAGATGAAGGTCCGTTACGGCTCGGTACTGCCCAAGCATTACTGGCCCCGGATGCAGATTGTCAACGTGTGGATGTGCGGGAATGCCACCATATACCTTGAAAAAATACGGGACTCCTTTCCGTCGCATACGGTGTTCCACGAATTCAGTTATTTTTCTACCGAATGTAAAGCCGGCCTGGTACTCAAGAGCAATACCCTTGATACCGTCCCCAGCGGGCACATGATCTACTTTGAGTTTATCCATGAGTCCGAAACGGAACAGAAGGATCCAAAGATTTACCAGCTTTGGGACCTCAAGAAAGGCGAGCTGTACTGCCCGGTAGTTACCACCTCCGCCGGTCTTTACCGCTACAATATGATGGACCTGGTGGAAGTTACCGGCTTTTACAATCAGTACCCCCTTATCAAATTTGTACAGAAGGTGAACGGTACGGTCAGCCTAACCGGAGAAAAACTGCACGAGCGGCAGTTTATCGAGGCGGTGCGGCTCTGCAGCCAGGAAATGGGACTTCCCATTACTTTCCTGGTGGGATTTGCCAACCCGGAAAAATCCAATTACCGTTTTTATTACGAGTTCGCCGATCAAACCATTTCCATGCACAGGGCGGAGGAATTTACCAAGGCGGTGGACATGCGGCTTAGGGAGTTTAACATCGAGTATGAGGCCAAGCGGAGTTCCAGCCGCGTAAAGGCCCCCGATACTTCCCTCCTGGTAAAAGATTCTTTTGAACAGTTCAAAGCCGCCTGTATCGAAAAAGGCTACCGTGACGGTCAGTTCAAACTGAACCTGCTCATGCTGGACGAAAAACGCCAGGAGATGTTTGAGAAACTGGTAAAGAAATAAATGTTCGCCCGCGGTTTTAACAGGAGAAAAGCGAAGGCCCCCAATGTCAGCCCCGGCCTGCCGGGGGAGTTTCGGGCTGTTATTTTTGATCTGGACGGTACTCTGTACGATTCAAAAAATATTGCCCCCCGGCTTATCCTGGCCCGGCCCTCTGACGCCCTCTTAATGGGGGCGGAACGGCGTGTACGAAAGGTTTTTGCCGGGCGGGTTTTTGATTCGGCGGAGTCCTATTACCAGGTTTTTTTCCTGGAATTTTCAAAACTGGCCCGCTGTTCAGCCTCCTTCGCCCGGCAATGGTACTTTGAAACCTATATGCCCCTGATGATCCGCGTATTGAAGGAACACTACCGGCCCCGGCCGGGGGCGGCGGAACTGTTTGCCGCCCTGGACTCCGGCGAAAATTCGCGGGGTAAAAAGATTCCCTTCGCCGTATATTCGGATTACCCCATGACGGGGGAACGCCTTAAAGCCCTGGGCCTGGAGGCGGACAGCCGGAACATATACGGCCCGGAGAACCTGGCCGCCCAAAAACCCGCCGCCGCCCCTTTCCTGCGGATCGCCGGCGGCCTTGGCTGCGCCCCCGCGGATACCCTGGTGGCCGGCGACCGGGACGATGCCGACGGAGCGGGGGCCCGGGCCGCGGGCATGCTGTACATTAACATTAACGCCGATTCCTGGGACTGGCTCCTTTCTTCTATGGGCATCCGCCTTTCTTAATAGGACTAATAGAATCTGGTCAAGAACAGCGATAACTGCGGCACATAGGTAACAATAAGGACCACCGCCAACTGTATGACAAGGAAGGGAAGAACGTTTCGGGATATTGCCGTAAAGGGTTTTTCAAAACGGTAGCTGGCCAGGAACAGGTTAAGCCCCACCGGGGGAGTAAGGAATCCGGCTTCCATGTTGATGAGGAAGATGATCCCAAGATGCACCGGGGCGATTCCATAGGCCGCCCCCAGGGGGGCGATCAGCGGTAAAATAATCATGATGGCGGAGAATATATCGATAAGGCAGCCGGTTATGAGGAGGGCCAGGTTAAGGATCAGGAGGAATACCCATTTGGAACTGATCGTGTTCCGCATCCATTCGGCAAAGTATTCGGGAACCCTGGAATCGACGATGTAATAGGACAGGGCCTGGGCCAGGGCAAGAATAGAGAGAATCCCGCCGATTATCGGAATGGCCTTGCTGAACACGGCCCCCATTCCCCGCAGCGTTATTTCCCTGTGGACAAAGACTTCAACGATAAATACATAGACCGCCGCGGCGGCGCCCATTTCCACCAGGGAAAAAAGACCCGTAAAATAACCGGCGATCAAAAACAGGGGAAGCATGATTTCCAGGAATGAAGCCTTAAAACCCCTAAGCGCCCGCCGGACGCTAAAGGGGGCGGCGGGGATTCCGGTTTTTACCGAAACCGCAATGCCAAAGATAACCATTGCCGCCACAAGAATCAGGCCGGGAATTACGCCGCCAAGAAAAAGGTGGGCCGTATTGGTCCGGGTCGATGCCCCCACAAGCAGAATAGGAAGGCTGGGGGGAAAGAGGAGGCCGATGCTCCCCGATGCGGTAAGGAGCCCTATGGAAAACCGTTCCGGGTAATCCTTAAGGACGGTAATGAGGATTCCCCCCATGGCAAGAATCGTTACCCCGGAAGCCCCGGTAAACGAGGTAAAAAACGCGCAGAGAATAACCGTAACAACGATCATGCCGCCGGGAATCCAGCCGAAGAAAGACCGGAAAGCTTCCACCAGCCGCTCCCCCGCCCTGCTGCCGGACAGTATAAAACCCGCCAGGGTAAACAGGGGGATGGCAATAAGGTTGTTCTGGGTAAGGGCGGTGTAAATTTGACTGGCTACAATGTCTATTTCCCCCCAGTTGCCCTGCAAAAGCACCAGGGCAATACCGCCGATGACAATAAAAAGCGGCGTACCCATAAGCGCGGCGCTCAGCAGTAATACTACCGCCGGCAGGCGCAGCAGTTGTGCGGTGTATCTGAAAAAATCGCTCAGGGCCCAGGCAAAGCCGGGCAGGTTAAGGCCCCAGATAAATTTAAAGATCGCCGGCAGGGAACAGAGAGTCCCCAGCGCTACAGCCGCCGCGCATAAAAAAACCTTTGCGCCGGAAGAAAAAGCCTGCCGGGTAAAGCGTAAAGCCATAACCGTATAACCAATGGGCATAACCAGGGCGAAAACCCTGTCCGGGATAAAGCCCGCCATCTGCATAGGGTAAAGTCCCACCCTGATAAACGATACGGAACACCAGCCGAAGATCACCGCGAAAAAAGCGGATACCAGGCCCCCCGCGGCGGAAAAGAATATTTTTATCTTTTTATCGCCGATGTACTGGGCAAGGCCGATGGAAAGGTGATCCCCCCGGCGGGTAGTGATCATGCCGGACAGGAGGCCCAAAGTCAAAAGCAGGTGGGCGGTCATCACCGGGGCGGCGGGGAAGCGGGATTTGAAAATAAGGCGCAAAAGGACATCGGCAAAGGGAATCGCCGTAAGGAAGAACAGGGAAACGCCGCAGATTATCTCTTCGATTTTCCGGAGGAGGGACGGTTTTTCCACTCGCTTTTCTTCCTCCCGCCCTTCTCCACCTTCTTCCGTCCGCCCTTCTTCCGTCCAGTGTTCTTTCACCCGCCCTTTTTCCACCCGCTTTTCTTCCCCTTGTCCGGCCATTTTAACGCCCGCCGCGGTAAGCCCTTAGCCGGGCGTTGATCCGGTTGTACATACCCTCGTCAAAGACATTTTTTATCAGGGAGGGTATGGCCCGGTCTATATCCGAATACCAAAGCTGCGCCTGTTCAGGACTTACCTGGTTTATTACCAGCCCGTATTCCTCAAAACTCTTAAGAAGCTCCGCTTCAAAAGCCTGAACCGATACATCAAGCTCCGCTTCCATCTTCCTGGTTATCCGCATCAAAGTCTCCCGGTGCCTTTCGGGAATGGAACGCCAGGCCCGCTGGTTCATGATAATAGCCCCCATAAAGGGGGCAACCCGGATAGACGCCATATTTTTCGCCCTGCCGAATATTTGCAGCCCCCCCGCGTTGACCGGGCTCTGGTATACCGCGTCAATCTGGCCGCCGGACAGGCTTACCAGTATTTGATTCATCGCCACCGGCACCATCTGATACCCCATAGCCTTAAAGGCGTCCATCAGCTCCGGTTCCGATTCGCTGGTCCCCAGTTTTTGCCGCTTAAGATCGGCGGGCACAAACACGGGGTTTTTGGAAAAAAAGCGGACCCAGCCCACCTTGGACCAGGCCAGGGTATAGTAACCCCGGCGGCTGATCTGGTTTTCAATGTCGGGTTTCAGCTCGTTCAGCGCCAGATCCAATTCCTCGTTGTTTCTGATCAGAAAGGGACAGCTTAGGGTCATTATTTCCGGCATGATCAGCTTTAAGCCAAAGGTACTCAGCATGGCCGCCTGAATCTGGTTAAGGTTAAGCTGCCTGAGCAGGTCCGCCTCGCTGGACTTCATGCCGTGGCTTATCAGCATTTCAACTTCGCCGTTGGTGGCCCGGTACCATTCCGCCGCCATGCGGTTCAGCAGATCGCCCCAGGGGCTTTGTTCGGGAACCAGGGACGAAAGCTTTATGGTGGTTTTTTGCCTTTGCGCGGAAAGGGGAATGACGGTCAGCAAGGCAAGGCAAAAAAGGCAGACGGCAAAAAATATTCGTTTCAATTCGGTCTCCTAAGGTCCGGCGGGTATAATCGGCGCGGCCGGAACGGGGCCCGGATAAGCCGGGCTAATCCCCTTCACAGGGGAAAGGATTGCTGTCAAGGCCCGCCAGTTCAACGATTCTGCGGTGAGTCTGCGCCCTGAGCAGGGCCGCCGCCTCCTTGCGGGACTTGGAAAGATCGGGCAAAAGGGGTTCGCCGATACGCAGGGTTATCAGGGGATAGCCTTTTTTAAGGATTCTATACAGGCCCCTGGATTCCCGGTAAGAAAACGCCATAGGGACAATGGGAAGGCTGTAGTCATAGGCCATGGTAAACATGCCCTTCTTAAAGGGCCGGATAAAGTGATAGTAGTGCCAGTTGCTCCCCTCGGGGAAAACATGGAACCACTTTTTCTTCCTGTGGAGTTCGTCAAGGGCTGTCTTAAAATTCTTCATGGCATGGATAGAAGAAGGCACGGGGATTCCGCCCACCAGCCGGATAAGGTCCCGGTCAGGGCCGGCCAGATTCTCCTTCCACGCCGGAAAGTAGAGCCGCCTGAACCGTACCGCCTGGAGGACCATGAGCAGATCCCAGCGCAGGGTATGGTTCGACATGGTTATGGCCCCATTCCGTAAAAGTTTGCGGTGCTTTTTAAGGATCTTCCTCCCCTCAATCCGCAGGCCAAAGCGGAGGGGAGAAAGTATAAAAACCAGAACAAAGATGCCCAGGTACAGGAGGGCGCTCATTATTCTGAATCCCGGGGATTTATCAAGAAAGGGATAGTATTCGTCTACAACCGGTTCATCTACCCGTTTCCCCTTTCTCCCCTCCATGTGGGCATCGGGGGAATCCGGATAGATAATTCCAAGCTGGGGGATATACGGTCCACGGTCAATCTGCTGCACTATACCATAAATATAGCCGCCATTTGCCGGGAAGTCCACGGACAAGCGCCCAGCCCGTCCGTGAATACTGTTTTACTCCTCGTCTTCCAGTTTTCGTTCCTGTTCGTCCTGAATTTCCGGGTAGGCGGAGAGCATGGGCCGCAGTTTATCCCCCCGCCGCCGGGCCAGGTAGTTTTTGGTAATGGCAAACACCGTACCGGAAAGGAACACTACGCCGATAAGGTTGGGCAGGGCCATAAGTCCGTTCAGGGTGTCCGAAATGTCCCAGGCCAGGGTCAGTTCCATCGTCGCCCCCACCAGGATAAAGGTGACAAACACTATCTTGTAGATCAGCACCACCTTGGTCCCAAAAATGTACTCCGTGGCCTTTTCACCGTAGAAAGACCAGCCAAGGACCGTGGAAAAAGCGAAAAGCAGCACCGCCAGGGACACAAAATACCGGGCAAAGGAGTGGAAACCCACGGAAAAAGCCTCGTTCACCAGGGGAACCCCCGTAAGCCCCGATTCCACAGAACCGGAACAGAGGATCGCAAAGGCGGTGAGGCTGCAGACCACGATAGTGTCAAAGAACACCTCAAAGATACCCCACATACCCTGGACCGCCGGCTCCTTAACATCCGATGCGGAATGAACCATTACCGAAGAACCCAGGCCCGCTTCATTGGAGAAAACCCCCCGCTTAAAGCCCATGGTAATAGCCTGCCTCATGGCGGCCCCGGCAAAACCCCCCGCCGCGGCCTGGAATCCGAAGGCCCCCTGGAAAATCCGGACAAACACCTGGGGTACCAGGGCGATATTGGTAATAAGGATGTATAGGGCCCCAATAACATAAAAAACCGCCATAAAGGGGACAATCCGCTCCGTCACCTGGGCGATCCGCTTAATCCCCCCGATGATCACCAGCCCCGCCAACACCGCCAGCGCAATCCCGGTGGCCAGGGGCGGGATACGGAACGCATCGCTCATGGCGCTGGCAATAGAATTTACCTGGGTCATGTTGCCAATCCCGAAGGAGGCCAGCATACAAAACAGGGAAAAGAGAAAGGCCAGGGGTTTGGCAATGTCCGACAGGAAGGGCCTGGTTTCAAAGCCGTTAGCCACATGGCCCATGTCCCTAAAACCATTGGAGATATAGTACATAGCCCCGCCGGTCCATTCCCCCTTTATGTTCTTTTTCCGGTAGAAAATACCCAAAACATTTTCCGAATAGTTGGTCATCATCCCAAAAAACGCGGAAACCCACATCCAGAAGACCGCCCCCGGCCCCCCCACGGAAATAGCGGTAGCCACACCGGCGATGTTACCAGTCCC
Organism: Treponema sp.; assembly: GCA_031258265.1. GTDB lineage: Bacteria > Spirochaetota > Spirochaetia > Treponematales > Breznakiellaceae > JAISFT01. The sequence continues at coordinate 15,509 of JAIRNB010000190.1, forward strand.
GATAGTCGCCGCCAAAGCCGTGGACAGGGCCTGGAACTGGGTAATAGCCTTAACCTCTTTAGTGGATGTTACCGATTTCTTCCTGAAGATAGCCAGCCAGGTCTTGTCGTTGGTATCCTTAGACTCCCGGACCTGGAAAAAACCCGTCCGCAGGGTCATGTAGATCCCCGTACAGATAATCAGGGCCAGCATTGGCGGCCCCCAGACCCAACCATTAATAGCGCCGTTTATCGCCGTTACCTGGGCAATAAAATTCCCCATCACACACCTCCTTGACGGATAATTTATGACTAGAATCCCCTCACAACCAGACACATTATGGACAGGCCCTAACTATACAAAATTTCCGGGACCTTGCAACCGGCAGATGTATTTTGGGCGGTAATTCTTATTTTGGGCGCATTTTTGCGTGCTTGGCACGCAAAAACCGGGCTATCGCTGCAATTCCTCAGCCCGCCTGCGGCGGGCTTCCGGTATTTCCGCTCTATCCCTTGCGCGATAAGAGCAGCCGGAGGCTGTATATTAGATAATGCGGCACCGCATAGCGCCTCCGTATGCCCCCAAATTGAAAAATGCGCCTCCGCTTTAGCGGAGGCAGTGCGCGCGCGGCCCAAACCGCAGGTTTGGGCTGGAAAAAAAGCCGAAGGCTGTATATTAAACCAATGTGACTTCGCATAGCGAAAGTAAACCGGCGCCCCGTTTCTAATTGAGCAAGGGTTCTCCTTTATAGTATCTTCTACCCTATGACAGCCGATGAACTTCGTTCCAAGTACATAGAATTTTTTGTTTCCCAGGGGCATGCCCAGATTCAGGGGAAATCCCTTATCCCTGACAATGACCCGACCGTGCTTTTTACCACCGCCGGGATGCACCCCCTGGTGCCCTACCTTTTAGGGCAGGAACACCCCGCGGGGAAACGGCTGGTGGACTACCAAAAGTGCCTCCGCACAGGGGACATCGATTCGGTGGGGGACCCCAGCCACCTTACCATTTTTGAAATGCTGGGGAACTGGTCCCTGGGGGATTATTTCAAAGAAGGGGCCATCAGGATGAGCTTTGAATTCCTCACCTCCCCCCGCTGGCTGGGGATTCCCGTGGAAAAACTGGGGGTTACAGTCTTTGCGGGGGATGAAAACGCCGGGCGGGACGATGAATCCGCCGCAGTGTGGAAGGCCCTGGGGATCCCGGAGGATCGGATCAGATACCGCCCCAAGGAGGATAACTGGTGGGGCCCCGCGGGGACCACCGGCCCCTGCGGCCCGGATTCGGAAATGTTCTACGATTTCGGCAAGGAGCCCTGCGGGCCGGACTGCGGCCCCGGCTGTTCCTGCGGTAAATGGCTGGAGATATGGAACGATGTGTTCATGCAGTACAACAAAAACGCCGAAGGCCGCTACGAGGCTCTGGCCCGTACCTGCGTGGACACCGGCATGGGAATCGAGCGGACGGTTACTATCCTGAACGGCAAAAAATCGGTCTACGAAACGGAAATTTTTGAACCGCTTATCGCCGGGATAGAAAGGGCCATGGATGGGGGATACCGTTACGGCGGCGATGAGGAAAAGGACAGGTCCATACGGATCATCGGCGATCATGTTCGTTCCGCCGCCTTTATCCTGGGGGACCCCAGGGCGGTGAGTCCTTCAAACCTGGGGGCCGGCTATGTGCTGCGCCGCCTGATCCGCCGGGCGCTGCGGCACTGCCTTAAACTAGGCATTGCAAAAAGCCCCCTTCTTTCCCCCCTGGCGGAGATCATCGTGGAAAAATTCCGCGGTTCCTACCCGGAACTAACGGAAAACCGCCTCTACATCGTGGAAGAACTGAACAAGGAGGAGGAAAAATTCCTGGAGACCCTGGAAAAGGGGGAACGGGAATTCGAAAAGCTCCTTCCCAATCTCTTAAAAGACCCCCGGAAGATCATGGGCGGCCGGCTGGCCTTTCGGCTTTACGATACCTACGGCTTCCCCATTGAACTTACGGAGGAACTGGCCGCGGAACAGGGGATGAAGCTGAACCGCGCCGAATTTGACGAAGCCTTTAAGAAGCACCAGGAACTCTCCCGGGCCGGAAGCGGGCAGGCTTTCAAGGGGGGGCTTCAGGACCATAGCGAGATTGTTACCAAATACCACACCGCTACCCACCTGCTCCACAAGGCCCTGCGCCTGGTCTTGGGGGAACACGCGGCCCAAAGGGGCTCCAATATCACCGCCGAGCGGATGCGTTTCGATTTCTCCCACCCCGCCCCCATGACTAGTGAGGAGATACAAAAGGTCCAGGGTATCGTGAACGAGCAGATCAGAAGGGATCTCCCGGTAAGCATGGATGTAATGGGCCTGGAAGAGGCCAGGGAGAGGGGGGCTATCGCCCTTTTTGGGGAAAAATACGAGTCCCAGGTCAAGGTTTACACCATCGGGGATGAGTCTACCGGGATCTTCTCCCGGGAAGTCTGCGGCGGTCCCCATGTGGAACGGACCGGAAGCCTGGGAAGCTTCAAAATCCAAAAGGAGCAAAGTTCCAGCGCCGGGGTCAGGCGAATCCGGGCGGTTTTGGAATAGCCAAGGGGCGGATTTTTTCGTATATTTGAGAAGTTGTTCTTAAACCCCGGTTAGTTTTGGATTTTATCCGGCCTGTAGTTTGGCCGCCGTAACCGCATTTCCCGGCAGGGGTTTTAAGTAGAGTCCGTCCATGATGTCCACAAAGCAACCGGCTTTGTGGACAGACGCTATATAATAGATTCAGGACCGCGGGTTCCTTGAAAAAGGTATTTACGCAGCGGTTTGGTACGGAACGTAGACGCTAAGTGAAAGGATATTCTATGAAACGGTTGTTTTTCACGGCTTTATTCCTGGCGGCTGGATTCCCGGCGCTTTTTGCCCAAAATGAAGCTCAAACGGTGGCAATGATCGAACTTGTCAAAAAGGAACCTATTACAGTACGGCAGCTCAAGGCGGAACTGGCTCCCCTGGAGCAGGCCCGAGGCCGGCCTTACTCCGTGGCCGAACGGCGGGCCGCCCTGGATGAACTTGCCAACCAGCGGCTTATCCTCCAGGCGGCGGAACGGGACAGAATCGCCGTATCGGAAAGTGAAATTGACGCGGCCCTGCGGGAATCCCTGTCCCAGCAAAGCGGCCGGGCCCTGACGGACGCGGAATACGCCCAGGCCATGCAGCAGTTGGGGACCAACACCGCGGCGGTCCGGCAAAATGTAAGCAAACAGCT
>JAIRNB010000208.1 GCA_031258265.1 Treponema sp.
GCGGCCTACTGCCGGATAAACACCGCGTCGGCCAGTTCCCTGGCAAAGGCCGCCGTGTCCCGGCGGGAAAAGGAGGGAAGGAGGCTGTCCTTCTTTAAGAGGGAGCGGCCTCCGCCGGAAAGTTCGCAGTAGACCGCCCATTGCCCCCCCAGCTCCTCAAAATTCAGGCTAAGGACAAGATGGGGCGAAGGGCCCCCGCCGGTATTTTCGGAGCCGGAATCTCCGAAGCCGGTATCCCGGATTCCCGCCTTTTTAAGCATCCCCGCCAAAGCCCTGATCCGGCGGGCCTTTGGGGGGGCCGAAGCGCCAAAGTTAAAGCGCAGTTCCACCGGCAGCGTGATGCCCCGCTGCCGCAGGGTTCCGGGGTTAAGAAAATAGAGTTCCCCGGCAAAGTAGTTCTCCTCCGCACCCTCCGCCAGGCGGATGAGGCCGTCGGCGATCATGTCCCGTTCCCAGAGGGGATCGAAAGCCCCCAGGGCGGAGGCCACCAGGTCCCGCCGGCCCATAAGCTGCCCTTCCTCATAGTCATAGCTGGGCCCCGCCGCGGGGATCAGGGGAACCTCGAAGTCCCGGGCCGCCCGCAGGTACATCAGGGCCCGGCGGGGATAAGCCTCGAAGGCCCGGTAATACTGGATAAAGGCGTCCTGGTGGGGTTCCTCATAAGCGCCGGCGGAGATTCGGCTGTACTTGCGGAACAGAAGGCGGTGGACTTCCGCCTTGAACCAATAGGAACATAGCCGGGCCCTGCTTTGTATCCATTCCCCCGGCGCGGCATAGGGGCGGAGCTTCTCCGTGTTGGCAAGGCCCTCGTAGGTCTTATAGAGAATTTCGTGAATATCCCGGCGGTAGCGTACCGGATCGATGCCGTAATTCAGCATCCAGGAAAAATCCCCCGCGTTAAGGCAGTCCTCCGCGTAAACCCTGGCTTCCTCCAGGCGGCCCGAAATTTGGTAGACCTGGGCCAGGTTAAGCCGGGAGAGGGGGGAGGTATCCATCTCGTAGGCCGCCTGGTAATCGGCAAAGGCGGAGCGGAAATCCAACTGCCGCAGGTAGAGTTCCCCCCTGGCAAGGCGGCCCGATGAGCGGTTCAGGCTGCCCAGGGAGGCGTTGGTCCGCTCCAGGGCCAGATCAAAATGGTAAAAACGGCTTTCCAGAATCGAAAGGTTGTAGTGGGCCACCGACGCAAAAAGATCGTCCTGCCGTTCTTCCGCCCTGTTAATGGCGCTAAGGTACCAGCGTTTCCCCTCGTCATAGCGGAACATATCGGCGTTCAGAGTCCCCAAGGTCATGGCGTAGTCCGAATCGTCCTGGAACCGTTCTATGGCGGAACGGAGGAGCTGTTCTCCGTCCGCCTGCCGGTGAACCTTGTAGTACATCCAGCCCAACTGTCCAATAGCGTCCCGGTGATCCGGGTCGATAAAGAGAAGCCGTTCCAGGTAATCCACCGCCAGGACATCCTTGTTGAGGTATCCGGCGGTCCGGGCCAGGCGGTAAAGAAGTTCCGGCTCCCCAGGATCAAGCTTTTCCGCCCGGCGGTATTCGTCCCAGGCAAGGGTGTAGAGGCCGCGGCTTTGGTAGAGATTCCCCAGGGCCCAGGGGAAGCGGATGTCGGCGGGGTAAAGCTCCGTCCCGGAATTGTAAAGCTCAATAGCCCGTTCCCAATACTCCCCCTCCTCCGCCGCCAGGGCCTCCCCCAAGAGGAGTTCCGCCCCCTCCCCGTCCTGCCCGGAAAGGGGAAAGGCAAACAGGACAAAGAACAAGAGCGGTATACACCCCGGAACGCGCATATAAAAAGCATAACCCTTTTTTGCCTGTTAGTTTATAAGGGGGGGCCTGCTTCCCCGGACAAACGGGACCCTGCGGGTCCCTGGTCCGTAGCCGCATTCGCTTTGCTCATGCGCGTTTACCCTGGCCCCCCCTCCGCTTCGGCCTCCTCGCCCTGCGGGCTGCGGTGGCCTGCGCTACCCCCCAAAACGGGGGGCTGTTATCCCCTATATGCACAGGCGCATCGGTCTAGGCGCGCGCACTACCCCGGTTAAAACCGGGGCGCATTATTTAAATTGGGGGCATCTACCGGCGCTAACCCATGCCGCATTATCTTAATATACAACCTGCGGTTGTATATTCCTGGGTCCCCCTCCGCTCCATACCCGCGGGCTTGGGTCCAAGCTGGAGTTTCGCAAAAGCAAGCCGTAGGCTTGCGCGAAACTCCGGAAATAACCGCGTCAGCGGTTATTCCGCTACCCCCCATCCAGGCGGGCGCGTACCGCGCCCGCCACAGGTGTCAGTCACCGTTTTGCCCATTGACATTGGCTCTAATAAGTTATATTGAACTAACTAAGTTATTTATAACTAATAATTTTGAGCAAAGGAGAAATAAAGATGACAAAATGTATTAAGCCCCCCCGGCTGCTGGCGGCAATTCTGCCATTGGCGATTCTGCTGGTGTTTTTCTTCGCCTCCTGCGGCGGGAAAGCTTCCGCCCCGGAAGAAGCGGCGCAGGCCCCGGAACGGAAAGAGCTGGCCGTGGCCCTAAGCCTGGAGCCGGAGGAAGGTTTTGACCCCACCGTAAGCTGGGGCAACCACGAGATTCTTGTGTTCCAGTCTCCCCTCCTTACTTATGGACTGGACATGAACCTGAAGGGGGAGCTTGCCAAGTCCTACTCGGTGGATTCCACGGGGAAGGTCTATACCTTTGAACTGCAGGAGGACGTTAAATTTTCCGATGGCGAACCCTTTACCGCAGAGGATGTGGTCTTTACCCTGAAAAAGGCCGCCCGGACCAGTACCTTTGTCGATTACGATGCCCTGGAGGATGTCCGCGCCGACGGGGATTACCGGGTGATCGTTACCTTGAACAAAGTTCAGTCAACCTTTCCCAATGAGCTGGTCCGCCAGGGGATTGTGCCGGCCCATGCCTACAACGAAGACACGTACCCCAGGGAGCCAATCGGGACAGGCCCCTATGTGCTAAAGCAGTGGGACCGGGGGCAGCAGGTGATAACCGAACGGAACCCCTATTATTTCAAGAATACTCCGTATTTTGAAAAAATTACCTTCGCCTTCCTCAGCGAGGATGCGTCCCTGGCGGCGGCCAAGGCGGGGACCGTGGACATTGCCATGACGACGCCGGTCCTTGCCACGGTACAGATTCCCGGCATGCGCCTTGAATCCTACAAGGCGTCGGACGCCCGGGGGATCAGCTTCCCGGTCCTGAAAAGGGGGGTGGTAAAACGGGAAGACGGCCTGGCGGTGGGGAACGATGTGACCAGCGATGCGGCCATCCGCCGGGCGGTAAATTACATGGTGGACCGGCAGACCCTGGTGGAGCATGTGCTTAACGGTTTTGGGCAGGTACAGTACACCGAAAGCGATAACCTGGCCTGGGAAAACCCCGAAGCCTTTATCACCGACAACAACCCCGAAGAAGCCGCACGGATCCTTGATGAGGCGGGCTGGGCGGATACCGACGGCGACGGTATCCGGGAGAAAAATGGCCTTAAAGCGGAGTTCAACATCTTGTACCCCTCGGTTGACGGTACCCGCCAGGCTATTGCGGTGGTATTCGCCGATATGGTTAAACCCCTGGGAATAAAGGTAAATGTGGAGGGCCTAAGCTGGGATCAGCTTTTCCTGCGCTGCTATGAAGACCCCAGCGTCCTGGGGACCGGCCAGCTTAGTCCCATGACGGGCTACAAACTCTATTCCAGTCATTACGCGGGAAACGGTTTTAACAATGTTGCGTATTATTCCAACCCGGTGGTGGACAACTACTTTGAACAGGCCATGGCCGCCACCGATACCACCTACGGTTTCTGGAAGAAGGCCCAATGGGACGGCCTTACCGGAACATCAATTAAGGGGGACGCGGTTTTCATCTGGTTCCTCAGCGTGGATCATCTCTACTATGTCAACGAAAAACTCTTTATCGGCGAACAGCGCCTCCACGGCCACGGTACCCAGTGGCAGATAGTCCACAGCATAGAAAACTGGAAGTGGGCGGAGTAGCATGGAAATACGAAACAAAAGGGCCTATAGGGCGGCGGCGTATATTATAAAAAAACTGTTCCGGG
>JAIRNB010000210.1 GCA_031258265.1 Treponema sp.
CCTTCGGCTATGCACTGGTCGGCATGGATGCCGGCTGTGATAAACGCATACGTTTTTGCAAAGCAAAAACGTAAAGCCCAAAAATGGCATGGATGCCATTTTTGGGCAGCGCAAGGGATTGTAGGGGGCGCGAAGCGCGCCACCGCAGCCCCGGAGGGGCGAGGAGGCCGGAGCGGGTAAGGGACCCGCGGAGCCCCGAAAAGCCCGGTCCCCGCCGTTGCGAAAGCAAAGGCGGGGATGCGCCCAAAATACTAAGAACAAGAGATAAAAATTCCCCCCATGTTTGTCCTGAACGCCAGTCCGCCTTGTTCCCGGCCTCCATCCGTGGTAGAGTAGGGGCCATGAGGGCTGCCATTATCTTTGGTTCAAAGTCGGATGGTGCCGTGATGAAAAAGGCCGCCGATGTGTTCAAAGAATTCGGCGTGGCCTATAGCTCCCATATCCTTTCCGCCCACAGGGTTCCGGAGCTGCTGGAAGAAACCCTGACGGAGCTGGAAGCGGGGGGGACGGAGCTTATCATTGCCGGGGCGGGGCTGGCGGCCCATTTACCGGGGTTTATCGCCAGCAAGACTCTGCTTCCTGTGATTGCGGTGCCTATTGTATCCGGCGGCCTGGGCGGGATTGACGCCCTGCTTTCTACTGTGCAGATGCCCCGGCCTATCCCTGTGGCCACGGTGGGCCTGGATAACGCCGCCAATGCCGCGTATCTGGCCCTGGAGATCCTTTCCCTTAAATACCCTGATCTAAAGCGGAAGCTGCGGGAATTCCGCAAAACGATGAAGGAAGAATTCGCCCGCGCGAATGAAGGAGTGGAGCTGTGAATAAGGGGGACGAAAAAAAAGCCGCGGGACGGACGAAGGCGGCGGCGCTAAGGGGGCCTCTGCTCTACGAGGGTAAGGCAAAGCGGGTGTACGCCACGGACCGGGAAGACCGGGTGATTATCCATTACAAGGATGATGCCACTGCCTTTAACGGGGGAAAAAAGGGGAGCATAGAGGACAAGGGGCTGATGAACAACGCTATTGCCTCCGGTCTTTTTGAGCTGCTGGAAGAATCGGGGATTCCTACCCATTACCTGGGCCGGGCCGGCGACAGGGATATGCTCTGCAGGAGGGTAAAAATTATTCCCCTGGAGGTCATTGTCCGTAATGTGGCCGCCGGGTCTATGGCAAAACGGCTGGGTCTGGAGGAAGGGACGGCCCTTAAAACCACGGTCTTTGAATTTTCCTATAAAGACGACGCCCTGGGGGACCCCCTGATCAACGACTACCACGCGGTAGCTATTGGCCTTTCCAGTTTTAGGGAGATTGAAGAAATACGGGAGATTACCTTTAGGGTAAATAAGATTCTCTGCCGGTTTTTCCTGAAGCGGGGGATCAGGCTTATCGACTTTAAGCTGGAATTTGGCCGGACCCTGGGAAGGGACGGGAAGCAGCGCCGGGGCAGGCTGGTGCTGGCCGATGAGATTTCCCCGGATACCTGCCGCTTCTGGGACGCTAAAACCAACGAAAAGCTTGACAAAGACCGGTTCCGCCGGGACTTGGGAAATGTAAAGGAAGCCTACGTTGAAATCCTCAAGCGGATTGGAAAACAGTAATACTGCCGGCGGCGGGCCGGGCCCTTTGTTCCGGACTTGTTCCCCGGATGATAAGCTGCATGAGGCCTGCGGGGTTTTCGGCGTTTTCCTGGATGATCCCCGGCGGGATGCCGCGCCCCTGGTGTATTACGGCCTTTTGGCCCTGCAGCACCGGGGCCAGGAAAGCGCGGGGATTGCGGCGGTAAAAGACCGGAATATCGATCTCCGCAAGGGTATGGGGCTGGCGGCGGAGGTGTTTACCCCGGAGACCGTGGCCCAGCTTAAAGGTCCCGCGGCGGTGGGCCATGTGCGTTACTCCACCGCGGGGTCCAGCAGTATCGAAAACGCCCAACCCTTTGTAAGCCGTTTTAAACTTGGTTCTATCGCCGTGGCCCATAACGGCACCCTGACTAACGCCGATGTGGTGCGGGAACTTCTGGAGGACGCGGGTATAGGTTTTACCGCTTCCAGCGACAGCGAAGTCATTGTCAATCTGATTGCCAAAAACTACCGGAAGGGTTTGGAAAAGGCCCTGACGGATACGATCAAATTTATCAAGGGTTCCTATGCCCTGGTCATGCTGAGCGATGAAGTCCTGGTGGGGGCCAGGGACCCCAACGGCATCCGGCCCCTCTGCCTTGGCAAGCTCCCTTCTGTCCGGGGCGCTGTTGAATCGGGGGCCGAGTCCGGGAACGCCGTTGAATCCGGGGGCGGTTGGATTCTGGCGAGCGAGAGCTGCGCCATAGACGCGGTGGGGGGGGAGTTTGTCCGGGATGTTGAACCGGGGGAAGTGGTGATCATCAGCGGGGCCGAGGTTTTTTCCTTTAGCTTCAGCGAAAAAACCCGGCGGGCGGTCTGCTCCTTTGAATACGTTTATTTCGCCCGGCCCGACAGCGTTATTGACGGGACCGATGTATACGGTTCCCGGCTGCGGGCGGGGGGAATCTTAGCCAGGGAGTCCGCCGCCGCCGCAGACCTGGTGATCGGAGTCCCCGATTCGGGAATTCCCGCGGCCATTGGATACGGTAAGGCCGCCGGTATCCCCTTTGGCATGGGGATCGTTAAAAGCAAATACGTGGCCCGGACCTTTATCTCCCCGGATCAGGACAGGCGGGAACGGGCGGTTTCGGTAAAACACAATGTTATCAAGAGCGAGGTCCAGGGGAAGCGGGTGGTCCTCATTGACGATTCTATTGTCCGGGGGACCACATCCCGGCGGCTGGTATCGATTCTTAAGGCCGCGGGGGCCAGGGAGGTACATATCCGGGTCTGTTCCCCGCCGGTGCGCTGCCCCTGTTACTTTGGGATCGACACCCCCCACCGCAAAGACCTTATCAGCAACGGCGCCAGTATCAGTGAACTCTGCGTCTCCCTGGGGGCGGACAGCCTGGCCTTTATCTCCGTGGAGGGACTCCTGGAATCCCTGGGAGCCACGGCGGAGCAATCCTACTGCCTGGGTTGTTTTACCGGGGAATATCCGATTCCCGTATCGGGAAACGGGGAATAGGGCTGCTTGCTTAAAAAAATGAGCTTGTTCCGCCTTTGGCCATACGCGGCGGGGCCATACATAATCCACACGTAAAGGGGAAAGGGATGATAGATCTGCGGATTAACGGGGAGATCCTGGAAAAAAATGTCAAAAGGGCCAGGGAGAAGGGGATTATCGTTCCTACTTTTTCCTGGATGCGGGACCCGGAAAGGATACCCGGCAAAATAAAAGAACGTCTTAGTCATACCGGCCTCTGGGACCTGGACCCGGTAAACCTGTTCAGGATCACCTGGAAAAACGAGCCTAAAGAAAGGGGAGGGCTTTTCGCCGGCCCCAATTTTATCGAACTGCCCCCGGCCCTTACCGGGGTAAAGGCCCGGATCATCTGCCTGCCGGGGAAGTATTTTCCCACCGGCTGTCATAAGGTGGGGGCCGCCTTTGGCTGCCTGGTTCCCCGCCTGGTAACCGGCCAGTTTGACGCGGTTTCCCAAAAGGCGGTATGGCCCTCCACGGGGAACTACTGCCGGGGCGGGGCCTTTAACTCCAGGCTCCTGGCGGTAGATTCTGTGGCGATACTGCCGGAGGGGATGAGCAGGGAACGTTTTGACTGGCTTAAGACGGTGGCTTCGGAGATTATCGCCACGGCGGGGACCGAGTCCAACGTGAAGGAAATTTTTGACAAGGTGCATGAGATCAGGGCGGCCCGGAAAGACGCGGTGATTTTTAACCAGTTTGAGGAAATGGGGAACTACCTGTGGCACTACAGCGTTACCGGCCCCGCCATTGCCGGGGCCTTTGAAAGCCTGCGGGCCGGGGGCGGGGGGGAGAATTTCGCGGGGGTCTGCCTCAGTTCCGGTTCCGCGGGGACTCTGGCCTCCGGGGATTTCCTCAAGCAGAAATACCCCCAGAGTAAAATTGCCGTGGGGGAAGCCCTGCAGTGCCCCACGATTCTGAACAACGGTTTTGGTTCCCACCGGATCGAGGGAATCGGGGACAAGCATATCCCCTGGATACACAATGTAAAAAACACCGACATGGCTATTGCCATTGACGACAGGGATTCTGTGGCCCTGCTCCGGCTTTTTAACGAGGAGGCGGGAAAAGATTTTCTTGTTAAGGAGGCGGGCCTGGAGAAAGAGCAGGCGGCGGCCCTTTCCCTTATGGGAATCTCCGGTATTTCCAATATGCTTTGCTGTATCAAATTCGCCAAGTATTACGAGCTTGGCGCCAACGATGTAGTGGCTACGGTGCTGACCGATTCGGTGGATATGTACAGGTCCCGGCTGGAAGAACTGCGGAAGGAGCGGGGCGAGTACCGGGCCCTGGACGGGGCGGCGGATTTCGCCGCCGGCCTTATGGGGGAAGCCGTGGATAATATGCTGGAACTCAGCTACCCCGAGCGGAAGCGGATACACAATCTTAAATACTACACCTGGGTTGAACAACAGGGCAGGACTGTGGAAGAACTGGAGGATCAGTGGTACCGCCAGGAAAAGAATTTCCTGGGGGTGCAGCGGCAGGCCGCCGAGATCGATTCCCTTATCGAAGAATTCAACGGCAGGACCGGCCTCTTATGAGAAATGTGCTGGGGGCCCTTTGTATTAAGTGCGGCGCGGAACACCAGGCGGGGGATCGTACCTGCACCTGTCCTAAATGCGGCGGCGTTCTGGAAATTGTCTATGATTACCCTTATATCAAAACGGTACTCACCAGGGAGAAATTGGCGGGCCGGAGGGACCCCGGCTTTTGGCGTTACCGGGAGCTTCTTCCCGTGGGGGAAGATTCCGCGCCGCCGCCCCTGCGGGTGGGGGGCTCCCCCCTCTACCGGGCGGAGAGGCTGGGGAAAATTCTGGGGCTTAAAAACCTTTATATCAAGGATGACGGACTTAACCCCACCGCCAGCCTTAAAGACCGGGCCTCCGCCCTGGCGGTAATCCGGGCCAGGGATGCGGGCATTACGACGCTGGCTTGCTCCTCCACGGGGAACGCCGCTTCCTCCCTGGCGGGGAACGCCGCTTCCCTGGGCTTTAAGTCTTTTATCTTTGTGCCGGAACGGGCCCCCGCGGGAAAACTGACCCAGCTTCTCATCTTTGGGGCCGTGGTGATCAGCGTGCAGGGGAACTACGGGGATGCCTTTAGGCTTTCCGCCGGGGCTATCGAAAAATACGGATGGTACAACCGGAACGCGGCGATCAATCCCTATTTGTCGGAGGGTAAGAAAACTGTTTCCTTTGAGATCGCCGAACAGTTGGATTTCACCGTTCCCGATTATGTGGCGGTCTCTGTGGGGGACGGCTGTACCATCGCCGGAGTTTGGAAGGGTTTCAAGGACCTCTATGCCATTGGTCTTACCGGCAAACTTCCCCGGCTTATCAGCGTCCAGGCCGCCGGATGCTGCCCCGTGAACCGGGCCTTTGAAAGCGGCGCCCCCCTTACCCCCATGGAAGAAAATACCATTGCCGATAGTATTGCTGTGGGGGTCCCCCGGAACGGGGAAAAGGCCCTCCGGGCGATTCGGGAATCCGGGGGGATGGCGGTGAATGTAAGTGACGGGGAAATCCTGGAAGCCATGGGACTTCTGGGCGCCGCCGCGGGGGTCTTCGGGGAACCTGCCGGGGCCGCCGCCACCGCGGGGCTCAGGAAAGCCGTGGAGCGGGGACTTATCCCGGAGGAAGCCCTGACGGTTTCTATAGTTACCGGTAACGGCCTAAAGGACAGCGCCGGCGCCCGGCGGGCCGCGGGGGAACCTATCAGTATTCCTGCGGACATGGAGCTTCTGGTTAAGGAATTTCAGCGGCGGCATATCAGAGCATAACATTTTAAGCGGTTGTTGTTCAAAAACTGAAGTTTTTGAACAACACTATTGGAGGAACTGTGGATTTTGAAAGAATCAGGGCCGCGGCCCGGGGATACGCGGGGGATATGACAAGATTCCTGCGGGACCTTATCAGGATACCGGGGGAAAGCTGCGGCGAGGAAGCGGTGATTAAGCGGATCGTCGGGGAAATGGAAGCCCTGGACTTTGACAAAATCGAAGTGGACAAGATGGGGAATGTCCTGGGCTTCATGGGCAGCGGGGAAAGCCTTATCGCCTTTGACGCCCATGTGGACACCGTGGGAATTGGGGAACGGGGAAACTGGAAATTCGATCCCTACCAGGGCTACGAGAACGATACTGAAATCGGAGGCCGGGGTGCGTCGGATCAGATCGGTGGCATGGCGGCGGCGGTTTACGGGGCCAGGATCATGAAGGACCTGGGGCTCCTCTCCGGCAAGTACCGGGTTCTGGTTTCCGGCACCGTACAGGAGGAAGACTGCGACGGCCTTTGCTGGCAGTACATTATCAACGAGGACAAGATCCGGCCGGATTTTGTGGTGATCACCGAACCCACCGACGGGCATATCAACCGGGGACAGCGGGGGCGGATGGAGATTCGCGTGGAGGTAAAGGGGGTCTCCTGCCACGGCTCCGCCCCGGAACGGGGGGATAACGCCATCTACAAGATGGCGGAGATCATCGGCGAAGTAAAAGAACTGAACAGCCGCCTGAAGGACGACCCCTTCCTGGGGAAAGGCAGCCTGGCGGTATCGGAGATCTTCTACAATTCCCCCAGCCGCTGCGCGGTGGCGGATATGTGCGCCATCTCCGTGGACCGGCGGCTTACTTCGGGGGAGACATGGCAGATGGCGCTGAAAGAAATTGAAGGGCTGCCCGCGGTCCGGCGTTACGGAGCCCAGGTTTCCATGTACAAATACGAACGGCCCAGCTATACGGGACTCCGCTACCCTACGGAATGTTTCTTCCCCACCTGGACTCTCCCGGAGGGGCACCCGGTGACCCAGGCCATGGCGGAAGCGTACCGGGGGCTTTGGGGGGAACCGGAAATTTCCAAATGGACCTTTTCCACCAACGGGGTGGCGATCATGGGCCGGGAGGGAATCCCCTGCATCGGCCTGGGGCCGGGAAAGGAGGCGCAGGCCCATGCCCCCAATGAGATTACCTGGAAGCAGGACCTGGTTAAATGCGCCGCGGTATACGCCGCCCTGCCTTCGCTTTATACAGGCCAGGGAAACAAGTGAGCCTGTTCCAAAAACTGAATTTTTTGAACAGCTTAAAGTAAAGTTCCGGCCCCCGTATGTCCTCCCTTACCCCCCAAGCGGGGCGTTGCGGGGCGGAAAGCGATTGGCCCTGCCCCGCATAGGGGGGTGCGGCGCAACAAAGCAGCGGAGCTGCGGCGTGCGCCGCAGGGGGGCTTCCCCCCTAAAATAATTACCAACAGGAGTTAGTATGACCGGTATTGACAGTTTTATAAAAAAGTTAGAGACCCTGGATTGCGGCGGTCTTTACGGGAAGGACTTTTTCCTTACCTGGGAAAAAAGCGCCGCCGAACTTGACGCGGTTTTTACCGTTGCCGGAGCCCTGCGTTGTCTCCGGGAAAACAACATCGCCGCCAGGCTGTTCCGCGGCGGCCTGGGGGTTTCGGTGTTCCGGGACAATTCCACCAGAACCCGTTTTAGTTTTGCCGGCGCCTGTAACCTTCTGGGGCTTGCCGTTCAGGACCTGGACGAGGGGAAGGCCCAGATTGCCCACGGCGAGACGGTCCGGGAGACGGCGAACATGGTGTCCTTCATGGCGGAGGTGATCGGCATCCGGGACGATATGTACATCGGCAAGGGAAACGCCTATATGAGGGAGGTGTCCCGGGCCCTGGAGGAGGGATGGCGGGAGGGAATCCTGGAGCAGCGGCCCATGGTAGTAAATCTACAGTGCGACATTGATCACCCCACCCAGACTATGGCGGATATGGCCCACATCATCAGCCATTTTGGGGGAGTAGAAAAACTGCGGGGAAAGAAGATCGCCATGACCTGGGCTTATTCCCCTTCTTACGGGAAACCCCTGTCCGTACCCCAGGGGATTATCGGTCTTTTGACCCGCTTCGGTATGGAGGTGGTCTTGGCCCATCCCGAAGGCTACGAAGTAATGTCCGGCGTGGAACGGATCGCCCTGGAAAACGCCGCCGGAAGCGGGGGAAGTTTTAGCCGGGTCCCTTCAATGGCGGCGGCCTTCGCCGGGGCGGACATCGTTTATCCCAAAAGCTGGGCCCCCTATGGGGCCATGGAAAAACGGACAAGCCTGTATGAACGCGGAGACACCGAAGGGATCAGGGCCCTGGAAAAGGAACTCCTGGCCCAGAACGGAACCCACAGGGATTGGGAATGTACCGAAGACATGATGAAGACAACCCGGAACGGTGAAGCCCTGTACCTGCACTGCCTTCCCGCGGATATTTCCGGGCTAAGCTGCAAGGAAGGGGAGGTGGCCGCCCCGGTATTCGACCGCTGGCGGGCTTCCCTGTATAAACAGGCCAGCTACAAACCATACATCATCGCCGCCATGATCCTCCTGGGGAAATTCAAGAATCCCCCGGAGATTCTCGCCCGGTTAGCCAAACGGAAAAAATCCCGGCGCTGGTCTTGAGCTGCGGGGGAAGCCCTCTGCCGCCGGTTTTCGCTGCCGGTTCCCGCCCCTGGTTTCCGCCGCCGGTTTTCGCTTTCGGTTTTCGCTTCTGGTTCCCGCGGTAAGTTAAGCCTTTCGGAACCATGCCGAAGCCTATTACCCCGAAGCCTGTTACGGACCCGGTTTAATGGGGGAGCAGCATAGTAATGTTGTTCCGGGCCGCCTTAAAAAAGGCGGAGACGGTTTCCGCTATTAGTTTCTTTGTGTCCCCGTCGATGCCCTGGTAGCCGCGGATTATCAGGGAGGCGCTTTTAAGCCAGTCGTTTCCCAATTTCGGCAGGGAATTTGTTTCCGTGGAAAGGAGAATTTCGTAGAGGGCGTCGGTGAAACGCCGCCGCCGTTCACTGTCCAGGCCGTTGATCCATTCCCTAAGGGTGCGGCTCATAAAGATACTCTCCTGGCTCATCTCCTTCATCCGCACCACATCATCCCGCCCCAGTTCCCAGGAAAAAACATCATGCTGCATAAGCCCTGTCTGCCTGCTCTTAACCACCGTGTAATCTTCAGGATGTTCAAACAACATTCCTATCACCGAAGACTGGGGGACAAAGGATTGTATCCGGCCTTTTATCTGCGGGAATCCTGAACTCTCAAGGACTTTAGGGCCAAAGCCCGGCGCATCATTGCTGTAAATTGCCCGGATCCGGCGGCGGATACTTTTCTTGCAGAAGGCGGCGGCATAGATCGCCAGGTTTCCCCCCTTGGAGTGTCCCCCCAGACAAAGGGGACCCCGGACCCGGAGGGCCGTATTTTCCAGATAGGAAACGGCCTCAAGCTGGGCGGGAACAGCATCGCTGAAGCTCATATTGAAATCTTCTTTCCAGCCCACAATGGTGTTGTCGGTCCCCCGGTAGCTGATAAGGGAAAAATCCCCGCAGCCCAGGATGCTTATGGCGGAAAACTGTTTTTCCGCCGCCGGATCGATCTGGTTGACATAATAGCGAAGTTCCAAATTCCCGTAACGTTCACTGGAACCCAGGGCCGCCATCAGCGCCGGATCATCCCGGAACACCAGTTCATCGTCGAAGGCGGCGGGCCTTTTCTTTAAGATGCCGGAAATTTTCTTCGCCGCCTCCGCAATGGTAATACCCCTGTTTTCTTCCGGCCCCCCCACAATACGGTCAAAGGGGAAATAGGCAATATGGGTAAGAATGATATTGTCCACCGGATTAAAGGGGGCCTTACGGAAACTAAGGTCCCCCCGCCAGTTTATGTAGTCAAATATTCCCGCCATGATTTTAGTATAGCACTGGTCCAGGGCTTGGAGTAGAATGAAGCCCATGACAAATCGGGGGACCGGCGTTTACTTTTTTTTAAGTTGTTTATGGGCGCATTTTTGCGTGCCCGCAAAAACCGGGCTTTCCGGGGCTCCGCGGGTCCCTTACCCGCTCCGGCCTCCTCGTCCCGCCTCCGGCGGGACTGCGGTGGCGCGCTGCGCGCCCCCTCCAATCCCTTGCGCGATAAGGGCAGCCGGCCCCGCGGCGCGCCCGCCCGCCTAAAGCCGGGCTCGCATTTGGCCGGGATAAAGACAGTCGTCGTGCGCCGGGCGGGTGTTACATTTTTTCCTTAACGCGCCCTTACCAGGACAATTACTTCGCCCCATGCCGGCCATGCCGGCGGCGGAAGAAATTGGTCCAAAACCGGCGCATAAGTTTCCATGGCAAGACACCGGAGGGTAAATGCCGATGCCTTATATGACAAAGGAACCGGGCAGGAGATTAAGCCCCCTGGTTCATAACCTCTACATCTCTCCCCTGGCGGTGACT
>JAIRNB010000227.1 GCA_031258265.1 Treponema sp.
GCGCCAGCTTGCCCCCTGGGGCATGGCCGTCTCCGTCCAGGTTATACCGTCATCGGAGTAAGCCGCCATGTTGGAATAGGAAGCCACCGCGACAAATTTTTCGCTTCCCGTGGTTCCGCCAAAGACCAGGTCCTGCCAGCTTGCGTCAAAGGGCATATCATTGGTCCTTTCCCAGGTAATCCCGTCGGCGGAGTAAACCGCCCGCTTCCCGGTACCGGCGGACAGGGCTACGAATTTCCCGTTTCCCGCAACAATCCCCTGCCAGTTCCCCGCCCGGATCGTGGACACGGGGTACCAGTTTTCGCCGTCAATGGAAACCGCCCCATTGGCCCCATAGGCCGGGGACAGGGCCACAAATTTCGGTTTGCCTTTGTCCGCGTCCGCAATAGCCGGCAGCAGATTGCCCACTGCCATATTATTATCGGGGGCCAGGCTTTCGGGATCGGATGTGTCGATGGGCCCGCCGCTCTCCGTTTTACAGGAACAAAAAACCGCCGCCAAAAGAAGGGCAGGCAATATCCCGTTTTTCATAATAACTCCTAAAAACAATCGGCGGAATCGCCGCTTAGGTCAAACCGAACATCAATATAAAACGCCGATAATGACTCTTTCATATCACATATCCGGCGGCTCCCGCCATAGGGGAAATTTTCTCCCCTATCAAGTTTCAAGTCCGGCGGACCGTTTCCCGTCTACCGCTTCCTGGCTGTAAGGAGGACGCTCTTCCAGTTCCAGGTCAGGGGCCCCTGGGCGATCCGCTCCCGCATCCGCTCCTCCAGCAGCTTAAAATCCCCGTCCCCCATTTCGGCGCGGATAAGCTTTCCCCAGCGGGAACGTTCCCCGTCAAACCACAGTCCCAGGTCCGCCGCGCTGATAAGCCTTTCTTCCCTTTGTTCGATTATTTCACTTTCCACCTCAAAGCCGGCCTCCTTAAAGGCCGCCTCCGCTTCTCCGCTTTCCCAGAAAAGGGAAAGGTCCCCGTTAAAAAAGACCTCCTCCGCCTTCCGCAGTTTTTCCGCGATCTCTCCCTCCGGAATAAGCCGGGAGATCCGTTCCCCCAGGGCCGGGGGGGATTGGAGGATCACCGCATCCCCCCCCTCGGCCAGGAGCTTAAAGGCCCCCGCCGCAAAATCCCTGAACGCCGGGGAAGCCCTGTTCCGGGAGATCCTCCGCCAGGGTTCCCTGGCAAAAACATGGTCAAAGACCGGCGTTTCAAAGAGCTGTTCCGCCTCATCTGGCCCCGGAAGCAGCCCCCCCGGCCCCCGGACGGCAATGCGGGGCTGTTCCTCCTCCCCCAGGGTTCCCGCGTAACGGATCAGGGTCTCCCGGGCGCTTTCGCTTTCCACCAGAGAGGCGCAAAGCCCCTCCGGGGCCCGGCGCAGACTTTCCCAGAGGAGGAGCCCGTCGTCTCCGTTGGCGATCAGTATCCGGTGGTGGCGGCTTATCTTTACCGCCCCAAGAATCCGGTTCCGGTCCCCCAGGAGGAGGCCGCTTCTGCCTGATTCGAGGCGTTTGAACCAGGATTCCCGGCCTTTGCTGGCGGCGGACCAGGTAAGAATCTCCCCGTCCCCGGGCCTTTCGTCTCCCAGGACAATCGCCGCCTGGAGTTCCCGCTTCCGTAGAACCTCCTCCCGGATTTTCCCCTCGTAGCCTGTGACGCCGGGCATGTAGAACAGCTTCCCCACCAGGCTGGAGGGCAGGTACTGCTGGGCCGCCCAGTGGTCCCGATAGGCGTGGGGGTAGATATAGCCCTCCCCGTGGCCAAAGCTTTCCCCGTCCCGGCTGGCGTCCCGCAGGTGGTTGGGCACCTCGGCGTCTTCCCGCTCGACTTCTTTTAACACATCGAAAAAATTAAGGGCGGAGTTGGATTTAGGGGCGGTAGCAAGGTAGAGGCATGCCTCCACCAGGGGAAAATTCCCCTCCGGGAAGCCGATGCGGTCAAATGCCTGGGCGCAGGCCATCACCACGGAGATGGCGTTGGGGTCCGCCAGGCCCACATCCTCCCCCGCCAGAATGATCATCCGGCGGAAAATGAAATGGGGGTCCTCCCCGGCGCGGATCATCTTGGCAAGCCAGTAGAGGGCTCCGTCCGGGTCGCTGCCCCGGAGGCTTTTGATAAAGGCGCTGATGGTGTCAAAATGGTAGTCCCCGTCCCTGTCGTAGAGCAGGGCCCGGCGCTGTATGCTCTCCTCCGCGGCCTCCAGGGAGATCCGGATCTCCGCCCCCTCCGGGGGAGGCCAGCGGCCCTGCGTTGGGGATCCCTGGACGGTCCAGGCGCTGGTTTCCACCGCCAGTTCCATGGCGTTAAGGAGGCTTCGGGCGTCCCCCCCGGCAACCTCCACCAGATGTTCCAGGGCCCCCTCCTCAAAAACCACCAGCCAGCGGCCATAGCCCCGTTCCTTATCCGCCAGGCAGCGGCGGGCGGTCTCCAGAAGGTCATCCGCCGTCAGGGGCTTCAACTGAAAAACCCGGCTCCGGCTTACCAGGGCCCGGTTTACCTCGAAAAAGGGGTTTTCCGTGGTGGCCCCCACGAGGATCACCGTGCCGTTTTCCACCCAGGGGAGCAGGGCGTCCTGCTGGGCCTTGTTCCAGCGGTGAACCTCGTCCACAAAGAGGATGGTCCGCCGGCCGTAAAGCCGCCGCCGCTCATCGGCGCGGTCTATGGCTTCCCGGATGTCTTTGATTCCCGCCAGCACGGCGTTGAGGCTTTCAAAAGAGGCCCTGGTGGTATTGGCGATAACCCTGGCCAGGCTGGTTTTCCCCGTACCGGGGGGGCCGTAGAAGATCAGCGAGGAAAGGCGGTCCGCCTGTATTGCCCGGCGCAGAAGCCGCCCCGGTCCCACGATATGATCCTGGCCGATGATGTCTTCCAGGGTTTGGGGCCGCATCCGGTCCGCCAGGGGGCCTTCCCCCGTCTTTGTCCCGGAATTAAAAAGCTCGTCCATGGGAGCCGGGTGGGGGCACTATTCGGCGTTCCACTGCCAGCCGCTGTCCCGAAGCCGGTAGGACCAAAGACCGCCGTCGGTATCGTTCTTCATGGTTCCCGTTCCCTGGACGGAGGCAAAGAGGGGCATTTCACTGTCAATATCGGAGGGAACCTGGAAGATGCTGTTCACCGGCTTGGAGGCGATGGAATCCCTGTAGCGGCTGTTGTCGTCCATGGTAGAGGGAAAGCCAGTGGCCGGATTCCCCGGTTCCCGCAGGGCCATTTCCCCGGGGACGGATGTGGCCAGGGGGCCGGAGTTAAGCCTGATCTCCCGGTATCCGTAGGTGGGGCCGTATGTGGAGTCCGGGGTGATCACCGTAACCAGAAGAAGATCTCCCAGGGTATTTCTCCACACCGCCGCGGGGCCCCGGAGGTACTGGCCGGACCAGACGGAATTCAGCGTGACGGTACTGGTCCCCGAAACCTTTATGATCTCCCCGGCGTAGGTAAAGGCCAGGATAAGGGCCGGGTTGGATATTTGGATCATCCCCTTAACGTTTTTTTCGCCGGTAATTTGAACGGAGTCGGAAGAACCGTCCCACAGGTAAATTCCATCCCCGCTGGTGGAAAAGTAATGCTTCACGCCCTCACGGACCACGCCGCTTAGAAGGGCGGTTTCCGTTTTTACGGTCGTCCACACCGGGGGCGTATTCGTCGACGGAGGACTATCCGTAAGACAAAAAACAGCGTAATCCTTTGTATCGTCCCAGTTGAGGCCCGTAGTTCTGGCCCCCGCAAAAAGGTAATCCGTAAGGGCTTTGCCCTGATCATCGGTCTGACTGTAGATGGCCTGGAGCCGGGGAAAGTCCGAATTGGAGTGGGGAACATGCTCCCATGGATGTCCCGTGTCTCCATCCCAGCGGTACATCGCCGGGGAGTCGGCGTTGGTCAGGGTATAGAGGTAATTTGTTGTGGCGGCAAGGTCGAGGATCATCCCCCCCGGCGGCTGGGGGATGCCCCC
>JAIRNB010000256.1 GCA_031258265.1 Treponema sp.
CGGCGCCGGTAATACCCCAATATTGGACTAATATTCAGACACGATTGAACTTGCGGATTTGGGCGCATCCGGCGTATACGCCGGACCGGGCTTTTCGGGGCTCCGCGAAGGCAACTACCGTTGCCACGCTCCGACCCCGCCAACGGCACACCGCTCAGGCTGGTGCCTTCGCGCATTGTCCACCGTGATGGCGGCCATTGTGTGCCGGGCCTGTGTTACATCATTGGCTTTAACACCCCTAACGGGGTGCCCGGCGAAGGCATGCCTTCGCCTTCGTTTCGCCTGGCGTGGCTGCTTCGCACCCTTCCAATCCCTTGCGCTTCGTTGTGTGATATGGTTTTCCGCCAAGATGCAAAGCCACATTTTCATTACTGTCGAGGCACTAATGCGTCCCGGCTGGGGGGCCGCGCCAGTAGGCGTCAAAAAAGGGGGGGTAGTGGAGTAGACCGGACCCGGCTTTAGCCGGGGAGGACTACGAAACGAGGGCGGGGCAGCGTTAAAGCATGTCCCACATGGGCGCACCCATGCCCCCGGTTTTTGGAACCTCTGTGCCCCCCCTTAATCTATAAAAAGTTTGACGCGCTTAGCTTTTCCGGTGATTGCGCAGTCTCCCCCCCGCATACTACCATAGGTCCGCAACCGGCAAGGAGAATCACCTATGATTGTTGTGCTTTCCAGGTCTGTCAGTTCCCATGATAAAGAGATGATCCGCATTTATCTGCGGGACCGCGGTTTTAGTATCCGGGACCAGTCTTTTGGCGAAGATACGGTTATCGGCGCTTCCGGCAAGGGCTTTGTGGACATCCGGGAACTTGGTCTTCTGCCTGGGGTAGAAAGGGTGGCGGCCACCAGTAAGCCTTATGAGCTGGCCTCCAGGGAAACCAGGGCGGAGGATTCTATTGTTACGGTGGGATCGGGGCCTTCGCTGCCGGATGTAAAAATTGGCGGTTCCCGGATTACCGTCATTGCCGGTCCCTGCGCGGTGGAAAGCAAGGAACAGATCATGGAAACCGCCGCCTTGGTCCGGGAAAGCGGCGCTGTAATGCTCCGGGGAGGGGCCTACAAGCCCAGGACCAGTCCTTACGCCTTCCAGGGTCTGGGCATGAAGGGGCTTGAATTTATGAAGGCCGCGGGGGAGGCCCAGGGCATGCCTATTGTTACCGAGGTGGTGTCCCCGGAACTGGCGCTTCAGATGAAAGACCTGGTTGATATGTTCCAGATCGGCGCCCGGAACATGCAGAACTTTGAACTTCTGAAAAAAGTGGGGAGTCTGGGAAAGCCCGTACTCCTTAAGCGGGGGCCTTCCGCCACTATTGAAGAATGGCTTCTCTCCGCGGAGTACCTTTTGGCCGCGGGGACCAGGGATGTGGTTCTCTGCGAGCGGGGAATCCGCACCTTCGAGACTTATACCCGCAATACCTTGGATATTTCCGCTATCCCGGTGGTAAAGGGGCTTTCCCATCTGCCGGTGATCGTGGACCCCAGCCATGCGGTGGGTATACGGGACAAGGTAAGCTCCGCGGCCCTGGCCGCCATTGCCGCCGGGGCGGACGGCCTTACGGTGGAAGTCCATCCCCGGCCCGACGAGGCCCTCTCCGACGGACCCCAGTCCCTTTACCCTGAACAATTCGAGCGGCTCATGCGGGACATTGAAGCCCTGGCCCCGGTGGTGGGTAAGGAACTGCTCAGGACTCCCCATCCGGCATCTGTTTCCCGGATCGGCGGGGGGGCGGATATGGGAGGCGCGGCAAAGGAACTGCCGGTGGCTTTCTGCGGGGAAAACGGCGCCTTTGCGGAACAGGCCCTGATGCGGGCCTTTGGGGAGGAGACTCCCAGGCTCCAGGTAAAGAGTTTTTCCGGTATCTTTGACGCGGTGCTGGAGGGTTCCGCCATGGCGGGAATCGTGCCGGTGGAGAACAGTCAAACCGGGTCCATCCACGAAAACTACGATCTCTTTTTACGTTACGGTGATATAGCTATTGTGGGGGAATTAAAACTGCGAATCGTCCACTGCCTTATTGCCGATGAGCGTTCCTCTATTGACAGTATTACTATTGTCAGGAGTCACCCCCAGGGTTTTGCCCAGTGTAAAGAATTTTTGGACAAGTACCCCCAATGGACTCTGGAACCCGCCACCACCACCGCCGATGCGGTGGCCTCTATCGCCAGGGAAGGGGCGGTCAAGGTGGCGGCCATTGCCGGGGAAGCGGCCGCCCTGGCCCACGGCCTCAAGGTCCTTAAAGCGGGAATCGAAACCAACCCCCTTAACTACACCCGCTTCGTGATCATATCCCGGCGGATTGGAGACAAGACTCCTGTGCCCCCCAGCCTGGGTTCCGGGGCCCCCAACAAGGCAAGCCTGGTATTCTCCTACGATGACAAACCGGGGGCCCTCTTTAGCTGCCTAAAGATCCTAAGCGACCGGGGGATCAACCTCTCCAAATTGGAGTCCCGGCCTATCCAGGGGAAACCGTGGGAGTACCTTTTCTATGTTGATGTGGGGATCCCGGATACCGCGGGGGAATTTGATCGGGCCCTTGAAGAACTCAAAGCCAAAACCAGGGATTTTCACTATCTTGGCGTTTACCGCGCCTCGTTGTAAAAAAACCGGCCCGGAGTTTGCCGCAAAGAGCGACAAACTCCGGCAAACCCCGGAAGACGCCTGAGCAAGAAACCCGCCGGCGCGGCATGCTTCCAGGTAAACCAGTTGAAATGTAAAGGCGGCAGGGAATGACAAAAATTATTTATAATGGGAAAATTTACCGGGGCCGGGGGCTTTTCTGCGGAGCCCTCCGTATCGACGGCGGGAAAATTTCGGCGGCGGGGGAAGCGGAGGAACTGCTTGCCGCCGCCCCTGCGGGGGCTGAAAAAATCGACGCCGGCGGGGCCCTGGTATTGCCGGGCTTCCACGACAGCCACCTGCATCTCCACTGGCTGGGCAGGCGTTTCGGCATGGTGGAGGGAACCGGGGCGGCCTCCGTGGAGGAGGTGATACGCCGGGGCAGGGAACTTATCAGCCGCTTAAAGCCCGCCCCGGGAACTTATGTCCAGGGGGCCGGGGTGAACCCGGACCTTTTTACCGGGGAAAAACGGGATCTTACCAGGGACGATCTGGACAAAATTTCCACCGAGCATCCGGTGATCATCAGCCGCCATTGCGGGCATACGATTTTCTGTAATTCCCTGGCCCTCCGCATGGCGGGGCTGGCCGACAGCGCCCCGGATGTAGAGGGGGGCACGATTGAAAAGGATTCCTCCGGCAGGCCCACCGGGGTCCTCCGGGAGAACGCCAACGGCCTGGCGCGTAAAAATATTCCGGAGCCCACCAAGGCCCAAATGAAGGAAAACATGAAACGGGCCATGGAAAAAGCCCTAAGCCTGGGCATCACCTCCATGGGGACCAACGACTGCCAGGGTCCGGATTTTGACGATGTGGTGGAAGTTTACCGGAGTATCTTCACCGACGGAGAAAAAGACAGCGGCACCGGGAGCTTCCTCCGCATAACCCTTCAGTGCGGCATCTCCGCCAAGGAACAGTACCTGAACGAACTCAAAGAGCGGCAGATTGCCACCGGTAAAGTCCTGTGGGAAAGCGCGGACCGGGGGATCTTTCTACGGATGGGGCCGGTCAAACTTTTTATGGACGGAACCCTGGGGGGCCAAACAGCCTGGATGAAACAGCCCTACCGGGATAAACCGGAAACCAGCGGTTTCCCCGTGCTGGACCCCGGCCTTTTGGAGGCCCTGATCAAAAAGGCGGCGGCCTGGGGCTACCAGGTAGTCGTCCACTCCATCGGAGACGCGGCCATGGAGGCGGTGATCTCCGCCATGGAACAGGTTACTTCGGCGGGCAGCAACCCCCTGCGCCACGGTATTGTCCACTGCCAAGTTACCAGCCGGCCCCAACTGGAACGGATAGCCCGGAACCGGCTTCTGGCCCTGGTACAGCCCATATTCCTGGCGGACGATGTGTATATCCTGGAAGACCGGGTGGGGCCGGAACTGGCGGCAACTTCCTATGCCTGGGGCTCCATGGAACGCCTGGGGATAGACGTGTCCTACGGCACCGATGCCCCGGTAAGCAATCTTGATCCCATTCAGGGAATCAGTTGGGCGGTAACCCGCCAGGACCCCCAGCGGGATTTTTACCCCCCAGGGGGCTTCTACCCCGGCGAGCGGGTAGACATGGCGGCGGCCATAGACCGCTACACCGCCGCTTCCGCCTATTCCGCCTGGGAGGAATCCAGCAGGGGCCGCATCGCCCCCGGCTGCTGGGCGGATCTCTCCTTTATTGACCGGGACCTTTTTTCCCTCCCCCCCACGGAAATCCACAGGGCCCGGGTAATCCGTACCATGATCGCCGGAGATACCGTCTGGCAGGTTTAATAGGAGGGGGAGGTCTCCCCCCTCACTGCGAAGTCCTCGGGCCAAACCCTCAGGGTAAACCAAGGTTTACCCAGGTTTGCCCCTGCGGTCTTCTCCGCTACCCCCCTCTGCGGGGCACGGCCGGCCCCTTTCCGCCCCGCATCGCCCCGCTTTGGGAGTTTGGAAAGTATAAAAAAAATCGGCGCTGGAAGTAAAAAGACTTGCGCTTTGGAAAAGCCTGTGTTATTATAGAGCAGATAATCGGGTTATCCGGAAAGGCAGAATTTCCGGATAATCTTATTATATTTATTCGATGGGGGTT
>JAIRNB010000350.1 GCA_031258265.1 Treponema sp.
GGCTTTGCGGGGACGGAGGCATGGTCCCTTGAGCGGCTGGACCGCCATTACCGGGCCTGGGCGGCGGCGGCCCGGGCCTTCAATATGGGAGTTCACTGCGGGGAGGGCGGGGCGAACAGCACTGTGCCCCACGAAATCGCCCTGCGCTGGCTGGAGGATCTGTTGTCGATTCTCAAAAGCTACAACATCGGTTTTGCCCTGTGGAATTTTACCGGCGGTTTTGGTATTCTGGATACCCAGCGCCGGGATGTTCAGTATGAAGATTACAAGGGTCACAAACTGGACCGGAAAATGCTCAACCTGTTCTTAAAGTATTAGAAATTAGAATTGCTAAAATGGGCTGTTCCAAGACTTCAGCTTTTGGAACAGCCTCAAAAGTATTAGGATTACTATTAGGGTTACCGATTGATACTTTTCCGAAACTTCAGTTCCGGGAACAAGCTTAACTATCACGTAATTGTTTCAAAGAGGGTAATATTATGAACATGGATTACATTAAGCGTATTTTTTGTCTGGACGGTAAAAAGGCGATTGTAACGGGCGGCAATTCCGGTATCGGCATGGGGATTGCGAAATCCCTGGCTAATCTGGGCGCCGAGGTGACGATTGTCGGCCGGGACCCGGCGTCAATCGAAAAGGTAAGCGCCGAGCTGGCGGCCCTGGGGACCAGGAGCAGGGGTTTCCAGGTGGATTTGACGAAAAAAGAGGAAATAGACCGTTTTTTTGACACCTACTATGCGGAAAACGACGGAAAGCTGGATATTCTTGTGGCCAATGCGGGAATTTCCGTGATGAAGCGGGCCCTGGAGACCGGCGAAGAAGAGATGGACCGGCTTTTCAATACCAACCTTAAAGGAACTCTGTCCTGCTGCCGGCGGGCCGCGGAGGCGATGAAGAAGCAGAACCACGGGAATATCGTTATTACCACCTCTGTCAACGCCCTGTACCCCCTGCCCCCCCAGGCGGTCTATACCAGTACCAAAATTGCCCAGGAAGCTCTGATGCAGTGCCTGGCGGTGGACCTGGCCCCCTACGGTATCCGGGTGAACACTATTGCCCCCGGCGCCATTGTCAGCAATTTGGGCCGGGACAATCCCTCCCCTAAAAAGAGGGAGGGGGACTGGAAAAAGATACCCGGCCTTCCCCTGGGCCGTATCGGGGAACCTGAGGATATTGGCGATGTGGTGGCCTGCATGGTGACTGACGCCTTCCGTTACCAGACCGGGTCCACCGTGCTGGTAGACGGCGGCCTGCGGCTTCGGAACGTGTAGAAATACTGCGGACCGTAAACCATAAACCGCGGATCGCGGATACAATATCCGCCCGGGGAGTAAACCAAAAAGGAGCAAACTAAAAAGATGGAACAGATCAACGCTATTAATTTTGCCCCCTTCCCGCGGAAGGGAGTGCTGGGCGGCGGCAACGCCAGAATCAGCCTTGATAAGCTGGCGGCCCGTACCGGGGCAAGCCACATTATCCTTACCCCCGCGGGGCTGCAGGATGATCCCCAGTCCACGGAAATAGACTTTACGGGCCCCGGTTCGCCGGATGATGAAGAACTGGCGGGGATCGTCAAATATATTCAAACCCTTAAAACCCCCTCTGGCGGACACTTAAAAGTGATCATGAAGCCCACGGTAAACTGTAAAAACGGCGTCTGGCGGGCCTTTATCAACTTTCTTGACGCGGGGACCCCGGAGGAGACCGCCTGGGGTAAGTGGTTCGAGGCCCACGAAAAATTTCAGCGCCACTACGCTAAAATTGCCCGGGAAACAGGCTGTGTCATGTTTATCGCCGGCTGTGAAATGTGTTCCAGCGAGCGGCGGGAAAAGGAATGGCGGGCCCTTATTGCCAAAGTAAAGGCGGATTTTGGGGGGCCCGTGAGTTACAACACCGACAAGTACCACGAGGATCAGGTATCCTGGTGGGACGCGGTGGACGTGATCTCCTCCAGCGGCTACTATCCCACCGGTTCCTGGGAGGTCCAACTGGACCGTATCGAAAAGGTGGTAAAGCATTACGGCAAACCCTTCTTCTTCGCGGAAATCGGTTCCATGAGTACCAAGGGTTCCATGTACGAGCCTAATTCCTGGCGGATTCAGGGGCCGGCGGACTCAGGGGATCAGGAATCCTGGTACAAAGAAATGTTTGAACACACCAAAAAGCGGCCCTGGGTGGAAGGTTACGGATTCTGGTCCTGGGGGGCGGATCTCTATGACCCCGACCAGGCGCTTAACCAGCGTCATTACGATCTTTACGCCAAACCCGCAGAAAAGGTGGTGTACAGGTATTTTAGCGCCGGAAAATAACCGGACAGAGTTCTTCCGAAGCTTCTCCGCCCGGAGGCTGTTTGCCGGGGCTCATTCGAGGGGCTGGTTTAGTACCCCGTTGTAAGCGCAGCTTACGCGATCTGCTCCGCGGAGGCTCATTCGGGAAGGCCACACCGGGGCTTGGGCCCCGTGAAAATATGCCCTGTGAGAATATGAGGGAGGTAAACATGATTTTAGCGGATGCCCTGCGGCCCAGCCCGGATCGGACTTGGGATTACGCCATTCAAACCGGTATCAAACACGCGGTTATCGGAGTACCCTGGGGCCCGCCGGGCCAGAGCCCGGCCTTCGATTTGACCAGTTACTCCGATTGGAAGGCCCTCTACGATCTTTACGAAAGCCGGGGCTTAAAACCGGTGGTGGTGGAAGGCGCGCCGGAACCGGCCCACGAAAGCATCAAGCGGGGAGACGCAAACCGGGACCAGAGCATAGATACGGTCCTCAAGTACATCCCCATCCTGGACAGGCTGAACCTTAGAACCATTTGCATCAACTGGATGCCCTATAAAGGCTGGTACCGGACCCGGAACGATATACCTGCCCGGGGAGGCGCCCTGGTCACGGGCTTTTACCAGGAAGATATTCCCGATGCCGAACCCCTCCTTATAAGCCGGGAACAGCTCTGGGATAACCTGGCCTACTTCCTCAAGGCCGTAGCCCCCGCGCTGGAAAAATACGGCGTCAAACTGGCCTTCCACCCCGATGATCCTCCGGTGCCCCGGCTGGGGGATGTGGAGCGAATCCTTATCAACAAGGGAAACTACGATAAACTTTTAAACATCGTGCCCAGCGCCTTTATCGGCATTACCCTGTGCCAGGGCTGTTTCTGCGCCATGGGGGAGGACATCTACGACATCATCACCTATTACTGCAAACGGGAAAAGGTTTTTTTTGTCCACTTCCGGGACATCGCGGGAACCCCCCACGCCTTCTGCGAAACCTTCCACGATTCAGGCCCCACGGACATGGTGCGTTGTTTGGAACTGTACAAAGAGTACGGCTTTAACGGCCCGGTGCGGGTGGACCATGTACCCACCATGGCGGGGGACGATAACACCCGGCCCGGTTATGCCGCGGTGGGCCGTCTTTTCGCCATCGGCTATATCAAGGGCATCATGGACGGCCTGC
>JAIRNB010000379.1 GCA_031258265.1 Treponema sp.
CCCGCTTTGTCCTCCCCTGGCATGAACAACGGAAGCCAGGATACAGAAGGCCGCCACAACGCATAATAACTTTTTCATAGGTCCTCCTCTCGATCTGCATTGTAAGATATAAGCCGGAAGAATTATTTTCCAGGCATTGTCTTTTGCCGGGGGAATCGTATTTTTCCCCAGCGTGAAAACAGTCTACCCCCGAAGATTCTGTCTGTCAAACAAAATTTCGATCATTTTGATATTTTTTTCATTTTCCTTTTTTTAGCTCCGGTGTTTATTTTAACCTGTCTTTATATGTATATACAAGATCATACATATAAAGGCCGAAGATTCCCGGAATGTCCGGCGTGGATTTTGTTAAAATTTCATTGACAGGAAAAATGGGGAAGCTTATAATGCCTTCACGGTGAACTACCCATAAACGTCGCGGTTTTGGATCATTTCAGTTTTCCAATCGTTATCCGGAGTCTGCCCATAATGTAGATACATTATGGCTGGGTTTCTATAAAAACCATCTAATCCAAGAGGTCAAACCATGAAGAGTGATTTTTTTGATTATCTTCCCGACGGGAAGAAATTCGCGTTTTGGGACTGTGAGACTTCCTTCCGGAAGACCTATTACGTCTCCAAGGCCCCCAATGCCGCCGATCATAACCCCGGTACGGCGGAGGCCCCCTTTGCTACTATCTCCAGGGCGGCGGCGGTACTGGAACCTGGGGGGAAGGTGATCATCGGCGGGGGAATATACGATGAGTTTGTCCGGCCCGCCCGGGGGGGTACTGATCCGGCAAATATGATTAGTTATGAAGCGGCCCCCGGGGAACGGGTTGTCCTTACCGGGGCGAAACCCTATAAGGGGGCCTGGGTAACGCCTCGGGGCTGGCGGACCCACGGCCTGGGGAAGTATTACAACCTACGGGACGGGTACGACCGCGATGCCAAAATCTACGAGGGAAATTTTGAGCGGGATGATTTTGACAAGATAAACCCCTTTGCCATGGTAAATTGCGCCAGCCAGGCTTTTGGGGGCTGCGAATTCTGGTTCCACTACACCCCCAATGAGGCGGACTGGCAGCCCTTCCTTAAACGGCGGGGTCTTCTCTTCTGTGACGGGGAAGCCCTAACCCAGGTAAATTATATTAACCAGCTTTCCCAGTTGGCCGGGTCCTACTGGGTAGAAGATTCGGGCTATAAATTTTTTGTCCGCCTAAAGGACGACAGCGACCCTTCCGGCCATGTAATAAGCTATACCTGCCGGGATCAGCTTTTTGCCCCCCTCCTTCCTTACACGGCTTATGTCCGGGTAAAGGGGCTGGAGTTTGAAAAAGTGGGTAACGGTTGTCCCGGTTCTCAAAAAGGGGCCCTTTCCAGTTTTTGCGGCCACCACTGGATCATCGAGGATTGTAAGGTAAGCTGGGCCAACGGCACGGGCATTGATATTGGCCACGAGAGCCCCATGCGCCATTCCAATGGGGTTTCCGGGGGGACCATTGTCCGGCGGAACCATGTAAGTTATTGCGGGGTCTGCGGGATTGCCGGCCTTCCGGGTACCCCCATGGGGAATGAATCTATTCTTCTGGAGTACAATACCCTGGAGAATAACTGCTGGCATGACATTGAATTCAACTGGGAAAGCGGGGCTATCAAGGTCCACGGTGTACGGAACAGCCTTATCCGTTTTAACACGGTGAAGGATAACGGTTACGGGCCCTGTATCTGGACCGATTACAACAACAAAAATGAGCGAATCTGCGGGAACGTGGTAATTGGCGGGAAGTCGTGCATCATGGGGGGGATTTTCGTGGAAGCCTCCGATGTGGATAACCTGGTGGACCACAATATTGTCTGGGGTATCCATGGGAACCCGTTGGGGACTCTGCCCCAGAGGACCAGCGGCGGGGGCCACGGGATCTACGAGCATGATTCGGATTTCCTGCGGGTGGAACGGAATATCCTTTTGGAAATGGAGGGGGCGGGGGTATTCCTAAACTACGGCGATCCTATCCGGGTTTGTAACGGCCATGGGCCCATAGGTCAGGGCCACCGAATCACGGAAAACATCATCGCCGGCTGCGGCCGGGCCTATGTGATGCCGACGGAGAAGAACTTTGCCGACGGGAACATCATCGGGGATACGGGGCATCCGGCCCCCATTCAAATTGAAAGAGTCCATGTGCTGTATGAGATGATGGATACCCGGAGCGCCCGGATGTTCCATGAATGGGAAAAGAAGGGGAAGTGCTGCGGTATTACCTACAGTCTGGATAAAGATAAGATGAAGCTCCAAATGGTTTTTACGGTTGATGATAAACAGTTGGTCCGGGACTATGACCTGGCGAAACCCGTTGATCTTCAGCCGGTTTTTGATTTTCTGGAAGGACTGGATACTTCCCGCTATGAAACCAGGAGTCCCTTCTAAAATAAGCAGGTTTCTTGTATCCGCGCCGCGGAAAGGAGTTGACATGAAAATTACCGAAGTAAAGTGTTTTTTGGCGGCTACGGTCCGTCAAAACTGGCTTTTTGTTAAGGTCCTTACCGATGAGGGAATCTATGGCTGGGGGGAGGCCAGCGTGGAAGGCCAGGAGAAGGCGGTGGAACAGTGTATCGCCGTTTTGGCCCAGCGGAGTGTGGTGGGGGAGGACCCCAGGAACATCGAAAAAATTTGGCAGAAGATGTACCGCCACGGTTTTTGGAAGGGCGGATTTGTCCACATGTCGGCCATCAGCGGCATAGATCAGGCCCTTTGGGACATTAACGGGAAGATATATCAGGTTCCGGTTTATATGCTCCTCGGGGGAGCGGTCCGGGATAAGATTCGCACTTATACCCACGCTTTTGGCGCGAAAATGGCGGAGGACTGTGTAAAACAGGGTTTTGACGGGGTAAAAACCGGGGGCGGCGCCAATATTAAAGTCTACGATCCTCCAGCGGATCTGCCGGTGTATAAGCAGAATCTTGCGGATGTCAGGAAGGCTATAGGGCCGGATAAGGTTCTCTGCATTGATAATCATGGACAGTCGGTCCCCGCGGACGCAATCAAAAAAATAAAGGCCGCCGAACCCTATGACATTTATTTTTTTGAGGAACCCATACCCCCGGAAAACAGCCTGGCCTATAAGACTATCCGGGAAGCCCTGCCGGGGACTACCCTGGCGGCGGGGGAACGGCTTTTCAACCGTTTTGACTACCGCGAGATCGTGGAAGGGCGGCTTCTGGATATTGTTCAGCCGGATATTTGTCATTGCGGGGGGATCACGGAGATTCGCAAAATCGCCGCCATGGTCGAGCCCTACCATATTAAGTTTGCCCCCCACAACCCCAACGGGCCGGTGGCGACGGCGGCGAGTTTACAGGTCTGTGCGGCAACACAGAACTTCTGCATCCTGGAATTTGCCTCCGGTTCGGTTTATGCAAGGCCGGATATTTTTAATATTCCCCTTAAACCCAAGGATGGATACTTCTCCCTGCCGGAAGGGCCCGGCCTGGGTATAGATCTGGATGAGAAGACCTTTGAAAAATACCCGTACCGGTTTACCCAGTATGAGGCCCGGTATCAAAC
>JAIRNB010000396.1 GCA_031258265.1 Treponema sp.
TAAGATACGGGCATTATAACCCATAAATCTTCCAGCCGCAGTTTCTTTACGGCTCCCCTAACCTATTTCTTAAAATAGGCCTTATTTAACTCCTCGGCCACAGGTCTCCAGCGGGGCTCCATTTCCCGCAGCCAGCGGTCCATCATGGTATCCACATTTTCACTGGAGGCCAAAACCTGGCGTTCAAATTCTTCGTTTTGGGTCTGGAATCCGCCGAACTGGTTGTAAAGGGGCGTGGCAAATTTTGCCCGGTCCCAGTCAAAAGCCTGTATTTTAAAGTTGTATTTTTTATTCTGCACAATATCAATGGCCGGCGCGTAGGAAATAAAGCCTGCCTGATCCGCCTGGGACTGGTAGAACAGGGAAAGAGTCGGCGGGTCCGCGTAGCGGTACGAGAAATCCGAATACGGGGAAATCCAGCGCCCATCCTCGGTTTTGGGCCAAAGCCGCTGAATATCCGTGGGGCCGGTGCGCCGGTAATCCACATCGGGAATCCCCGCTTCCTTCCAGGCTCTGCCGTCGTCGGTGGCAAGCCAGTCCCACAGGTCCAGGATCCGCTCGTATTTATCGTTATCCAGATCATGGCGGAAATGGGCTACCGACCAGTAATCTTCCACCTCGATAAGCATATAGGTGGCGTTATCCTTGGGGCTCAAAATAAGCATGGGCCCGACATCCTGGGGATCGTTAAGCGCCCCGTTGGTTGTCATCTGGGGATAGATTTGGGAATTCAGAAAATTGGGGCCGCCGTTATGACAGTACATAAAGGCCCGGCCGGAGCGGAACATATCAAGCCCCTCGTTGCCCCGCAGGGACATCTGATCCCGCCAGATATAATTTCGCCGGTACAGGTCCGCGACAAATTTAAGCTCCTCCCGGTAATTGGGGGTGGTAAAATAGGGGACATAACCGTTGGCGGTTTCGATATAGGTGTTCCGGTTCAGGTAACCGTTCCCCTTGTCGGGGGACAGGGCCAGAAGCTGCATGTAAAGGCCGGGGAAAGCCCAGCCCTCGTTGGTAATGCCGATGGTGTTGCCAGCGCCGTTTTTACCGGGGTCCTGCCTCTTTACCGCGTCGATCAGGGCCTTGGCCTCATCCCAGGTGTAAACGTCCCCCTCTTTGTAGAGGCCCACCGCCTTTGCCCAATCCCGGCGATAAATGTAGTGCATGTACTGGGTACTCTGCATATAGGGTTCCAGGGCCCTGGCCACCGGCCAGCCGTAGAGTTTCCCGTTTACAGTGAGGATCTGGTCATCGGACACAAGCCGGTCCTGCAGGGCCTTGAGGTTGGGCCGCTTGTTAATATCCGCCTGGGCCATTTCCCGGAAGGCCCCCGCCTCCGCCCAAATTTTAAATTCCGCGGTATTATTCAGCTTCATATCCCACCACAGCACATCGGGGATATCGTCTCCGGCGATCATGGCCCGGGTTTTCTCGTTCCAGTCGCCCCAGGTGACGGCAATGAAGTTGTAATCTATGTTGAATTTTTCAAAGAGCCACTTGTCCTTGGCGGATTTGCCGGTTTTTTCCGCGTCAAGAACGGTGGTGGAAATGGTAAGATGCTTCGCGTATTTCCCCTGTCCTCCCCCGCCGGAAGCGGGACTTTCTTTCTTCCCGCCGGCCATCAGGGGAACCATGCCCGCCAGTAATAAGACGGCCAGTACAAAAATGACACTCTTTTTCATTTCTTCCTCCTATCAGATTAAAGGGGGCACAGGCCCCCTGTATTTTACCTGCCGCCGCTCCTGTGCCGGGAGACAGCGGCGCTGCGGCCTTTTGTCAGCCTTTTACCGCACCGGCGGTAAGGCCCGTTAAAAAGTAACGCTGCAGAAACGGATAAATCGCCATGAGGGGAAATACCGTTACGATGATACAGGCCATTTTTATGCCGTCCGAGTAGCTGGGGGGCCGTACTTCACCGGGAGGCGCGTTTTCGGAAATAAAACTGGCGTCCGAAATGATCTTCCGCAGGGCGTACTGCAAGGGCCATTTGGCCTGGTCTTTTACATAGAGCATGGCGGAGTACCATTCGTTCCAGCGTTCCACCGCGTAGTACAGGGTAAAGGTAGCCAGAATCGGCAGCGACAGGGGCAGGATGATCTGAAAGAGGATTCGCATTTCACTTGCCCCGTCCAAAACTGCGGATTCCGTAAGTTCCACCGGGATATTACTCATGCTGTTTGCCACAATGAGCATATAAGAAATACTGATCACGCTGGGCAGGAACATGACGGCAAAGGTATCCAGCAGCCCCAGGGCTTTCATCAAAAGGTAGGTGGGTACAAGGCCCCCGCCGAAATACATGGTAAAGACCATGAGAAAACGGAAAAACCGCCGTCCCGGTATGGGCCGGGTCATGGCATAGGAAAAAAGCACGGTAAGCAGCATATTGTAAGCGGTTCCCACCACCATAAGCAGGGCCGAGGTGCTCATGGATTTAAGGAGCAGGGGGGATTCAAAGACGAATTTATAGCTGTTCCATTCTACCCGTGGGGGCCAGAGCATAAAGGGGGATCGCACATAATCGTATTGTGGAACAATGGAAACCAGGATCACGTTGTAAAAGGGATAAACAATGATGATGGTGAAAAAAGTAAGGAACGCAAAGATAACTATATCCATCGCTTCAATGGGCTGACGAACCCCACGGGTTTTCCGGTGCCGCCGCTCTGCCCGCTTGTCTACTGTATCGGCCATGGGAATCCCTCCTTTTTGGATAGTGTCCGCATTATAGGCGGACTTTAGATAATGCCGTCATAACCGGCCCGGCGGGCAACGAAATTGGCGCTCATCAACAGCGCAAAGTTTATAACAGTCTTAAAAAGCCCCATGGCGGTGGTAAAACCGTAATCCATGACGGTCTGGGACTGGAAGGAAAGGCGGTATATATAGGTGTCGATAATATCCCCCACGTCAAAAACCGGGGCCGTGTAAAGATTAAAAACCTGATCAAAATTGGCGTTCATGATATTCCCCATATTGAGGATAAACATGATTACGATATAGCCGGCGACTCCCGGCAGGGTGATATACCAGATTCGTTTAAGCCGGCCGCAGCCGTCCACGGTAGCCGCTTCGTACAAAGCCGGGTCTATCCCGGTGATGGCCGCCAGGTACAAAATAGTGCCCCAGCCCGCCTCTTTCCATATATCCAGAAATACCAGGGTCCAGCGGAAGTAGGCGCTGTTGTAGAGGAAATTCCAACTGTCGGTCAATTCGGGCCTGAACAGGACAGCCACTTTTTTAACGGCCCCGGCGTCCCCAAAAAGGTTTAGGACAATACCCGCCACCACGACCCAGGACAGGAAGTGGGGAAAGGTAAAAGCGGTCTGCATAAACCGTTTGTAATTGGGCAGCCGTACTTCGTTGATCATCAAGGCAAGGATAATGGGGAAAGGGAAACCGACGATTAACTTCATGAAAGAGATAATAATGGTATTGCCGAAGGCCCGGAAAAATTCCGGTTCATGCAGCATCCGCCTAAACTGGGCCAGCCCTACCCATTGGCTTGAAAAAAGGAAATTGTAAAGCCCCTTTTTGCCAAAAACGGGCCTAAAAGATTCAAAGCTTAAAAAAATTCCCGGCATGGGCAGATAGCGGAACACGATGATCAGGGCCAGGCTGGGACCGACCATGAACAAATATACAAATTTGTACTTCCAGATAAGTTTCCCCAGCAGGGACCACCATTGTCCGGTTCCGAAGGCTACACCGTCCAGGGACGTTGTACCAACGGTATTAAACCCAATGTTTGCCATGGCTTCCTTCGTCGTTTCTTAGTTACTTAACGCATTAAGTAACTGAAGAATAATAACCCCAAAAATCCCGCCTGTCAAGTTTTTTTTGTTTTTATGGGCGCATTTTTGCGTGCCCGCAAAAACCGGGCTATCCGCTTCAATTCCTCGACTTTACCTGCGGTAAAGTCTCCGGTATTTCCGCTTCTATCCCTTGCGCAATAAAAGCAACCAAAGGTTGTATATTAAACCAATGTGGCACCGCATAGCGCCTCCGTATGCCCCCAAATTGAAAAATGCGCCCCGGTTTTAACCGGGGCAGTGCGCGCGCGGCCCAAACCGCAGGTTTGGGCTGGAACTAAAGCCAAAGCCCGAAGGCTGTATATCGACAAATGCGGCGCCACGAGGGTAAATGGCGGCACCCTGCTGTTATTGGTTGACAGGAGGAGCGCCCGGGGATAAGCTTGGTTACCTTACACAAAGATTACGCATTAGCCGGCTTCAGGAAACCCATGAGATCACACATAAAGATGAGCGATATTGCCCGCGAACTTGGGGTAAGTACGGTAACGGTCAGCAAGGCCCTGTCGGGAAAAGAAGGGGTGGGTAAGGAATTACGGAAGTCTATC
>JAIRNB010000399.1 GCA_031258265.1 Treponema sp.
AGCCGGCTTAGCCTGGAGGAGAAGGAATATTCGTCCAAACGTCTTTGGGCGGAGATTTTCCCCGGTATCAGCGCCTCCGGGGGGCTAAGTTATCGGAGTATCCCCCTTTTCAGCGGCAATGACCGGCGCATTGGGGCGGGGAACTTCGGTTACAGCCTTTCCGCCGGTGTTGACCTCGATCTTAGCGCGGGAATCCCCTACAAGATGAAGCTCCTCAGCCTTGCCTACCGGCAGGAACTTTTGAGTTACGAAGATACCCGGCGGCTTTTGGAGATTGAAACCGCGCGGGATTTTTACGCCCTCGTTATGGACCGGGAGAACCTGGGCCAACTTGGTGAAACCCTAAGCCTGGCGGAGAAGCAGTTGGAAAGGCACCGTGTGGGCCGGGCCAACGGGATGATCAGCGAAGCTGTGCTGCTGCAGAGCCGTCTGGCGGTGGAAACCGCCAGGTACGAGCTTAGCAAGGCCCAGGCGGATTATTCGGTTAAGCTGGGGGATTTCCTCAACGCCCTGGGCTTTCCTCCCGGAGCTTCCGTCCGGCTGGAGGGGGAATTTACGATTCGCAGGGTGGAGCTGGACCCGGAGGAGCTTATCCGGGATTACCTTCCCGAACGGCCGGATATAAAAAAACAGCGCCAGGTAATCGAGAAGCTTGAGTTGACCGAAAGACAGACCGCCATGAGCAGACGGGCCCCTTCTCTTAACTTATCCTTTAGCTGGAACGGCGGTCCCGGCGGAAGTAACCCCATCAACGCTCTCTTTTCTGATAGTATCAGCGGCAGCGCGACTCTTAGAATCCCCATCGATCCCTGGATTCCCGGTACAAAGGGAGCCCAGGAACTGCGAAGCGCCGGGACCGCTGTCAGCGCGGCCCGGCTGGAATTGAAAAATATCGAGGGCACGGCGGCCGCGGAGATCCGTTCCCTGGCGGTGAATCTGCAAAATTCCTGGGAAAGTCTGGAAATCGCCCGGCTTCGGGAGGAGATTGCCCGGCGTTCCTATGAGTACAGCGAACAGGGCTTTTTAAGCGGCACGATTGAAGCGCTGATCCTGGAGACCAGCCGTAACAATATGGCGGAGGCCCGGTACCAGCTCCTCCTTGGGGAGTCAAACTACCGGACGGGGATTCTGGATCTGGCCAGGGCCCTTAACGCCGACTGGCGGCAGTTTGTGGGAAACGCCCCATGAGTTTTTTCCGGCCCCCGGTTTTCGCGGGAAGTGAGGTTCCATGAACAAAACTGGTTCCCGTATCGTTACTGTGGTCATAGTTCTGGCAATACTCATTTTTGCCGCCCTTATCGGTGGTAATATTTATTCGATGATGGGTCCCTCTCAGATTCCGCAGCCGGCCGCCGCTGTCCAGAGTCCGCCGGGTCCGCAGCCGGCCGGAGCCCAGGCCCGCAGTGCCACCGCGGTAAGGGTAACGGAGGTAACGCCGGGGACAATAGAGAACGGCGTGGTGATTAATGGGGATGTTCTGGCTTCCAGCCAGGTGTCCATCTATCCCAATATGGCCGGAAAACTTACCCAACTGCGCTGCCGGGTGGGGGATTGGGTAAACCAGGGCCAGGTGGTCGCCTCGGTGGACCCTTCCCGGCCGGGGGAGGAGTATTCCGAAAGTCCCGTTGTTTCCACCATAAGCGGTACTGTTCTTTCCGTGCCGGCCAGCCTGGGGGATACGGTAAGCGTTTCCACCGCGGTGTATGTTGTCGGGGACCTTGCCAACCTGGTGGTGGAAACCTTTGTCCCCGAGCGTTTTTCCAATGCCGCCCAGCAGGGCCTTGGGGCCCTGGTATCCCTGGAAGCCCTGCCGGGGGAAACTTTTCCCGCCACTGTGAGCGAAGTAAGTCCCGTGCTGGACCCCGCCAGCCGGACTCTGCGAATCCGGCTGCATTTTAACAGGCAGGATAACCGGATCAGGGCGGGGATGTTTGCCACCGTAAGCCTGGTGACTAATACCCGCCAGGATGTGCCGGTGATTCCCAGGGAAGCGGTGATCAACACCTACGGGTCCTGGCTTGTCTTTGTGGTGGACGGCGGTAATACCGCCCGGCGGCGGACTATTACCCTGGGTCTGGAAAATGAAAATTCGATAGAAGTGCTGGAGGGGCTTGAAATGGGGGACCTTGTTGTATCGGCGGGGCAGAACTTCCTTTCCGACGGGGATCCTGTTAGAGTTGTGGATTAGGGATTTACGGCGTTCACCGGCGCTGTGCGGTTCCGCATTATCTGATTTACAGCCTTCGGCTGTATGTACTGGCCGGCATGGGGCGAAGTAAAAGCGCCCTGGTAAGGGCGTTAAGGAAAAAATGTAACACCCGCCCGGCGCAGGGCAACTGTATTTATCCGGGCCAAATGCAAGGGCGGCTTTAGGCGGGCGGGCGCGCCGCGGGGCCGGCTGTAATAGATGTATACGTTTTTGTAAAGCAAAAACGTAAAACTAAAAAATGGCATGGATGCCGGCTTTTGTTCCAGCCCAAACCTGCGGTTTGGGCCGCGCGCGCACTAGCCAAGCTAAAGCTTGGCCGCATTGGTGCAACACTGGGAAATTATTGGCGCTATGCGGTGCCACAGGGGTTAAATTAACAACCTTTGGTTGCTTTCACTGCGCAAGGGATTGGAGGGGCCCGAAACCGCAGTCCCGCCAGGGGCGGGACGAGGAGGCCGGAGCGGGTAGGGACCCGCGGAGCCCCGCAAAGCCCGGTCCCCGCGAAGCGGGGATGCGCCCGGATTCCAAACCCACCGCTGCTATTGCTTTTCCGGGGCGTTTTTCTTTTTGGCGGCGCTAAGGAACTGGTTCAGCGCCTCCCTGGTTTCCCCGTCGATGAGCATGGACATGATGAAACGCTGGAGGGCGAAACGCTGCATAATCCGGCTGGCGGCAATATAACGGACATAGCACTGGTCCGTTCCGGGGAGTTTCTCAAAATACCAGGCCCCCCGCACGTCTTTTACCCTGCCGTCCCCCCAAACATAACTGTAATCAATAAGCAGGCGGTCCGGTTCATCTATCATGACGGTAACTAGCTGACGGAAGCGCAGGGTATAGGAAACCCTGAATACTTCTATACCTGCTACCATGTCATGGTAAACCAGCCCGTTTTCCCGGATGACATCCATGCTTTTATTCCGCTTGAAGATTCGGGGGTACGATTCATAATCCAGGATAGTTTCCCTAAGACTGGGCAGGGGAATATCGGTACAGGTATGGAGATCCGCGTAGGCGTCTATCCAGCGGCTCCCGTCGGCCTCGATTTCGCGGGATACCTCGGTCTTGATAATTTCCGCCCTGTCATAGAGTTTCTTCCAGGTATCCTGGGGGGGAAGGCTGTATTCCTCCGCCGGAAGCCGGGGGGCCAAGGAGACAAACAGCAAAACCAGATGGAAAGCTGTTCTTCCGCCGGAATGACGCCGGCGGCCGCACATTCCCTGGTTTCCCAGCCTATTCAAACGTAACCGGGACACCCTCTTTTACCGATTTGAAAATGGCTTCCATGAGCAGCATGTTCCGTAAAACCGAATCGAGGGATACAACCAGGGCCTCTTGCCCCTCCACAGCCCTGACGAAATTCCGGTAGAAGTCCCGAATATCTGACTTAACCACCGGCAAAGGCTCCTCCTTGATGGTTTCCGTGGTCCGGGGGGCCATGGTTTTGGTAAGCCCCGCGGCGGTCTTAATGGGCACCGCGTCGTTTTTGCTCCAATCCGTGACCCTGACGATCTTGCCCTTGGGACTAAAGTCTTCCATCAGGGCGGTCCCGTCCCGGCCCAGGATGTACCAGCGGGGAAGGTTGATAAAATTGCTGGTCCCCACCTCCGCCAGGTACACCAGACCGTTCTCAAAAGTCAATTCCGCGTAAAAACCGTCGTCCACCAGTTCGTTGGTAACGTGGGTAAAGGTGGCGTAAACCTTTTTTACTTTTTCGGGGATCATCTGCAGGGCCTGATCGAGGATATGAACCCCCCAGTCCAGCACCATGCCGCCGCCGTGTTCGGGGAGGCCCCGCCAGTCTCCGGGAATACCCCGGGAACCGTGGACCCGGGACTCGATGCGGAACACCTCGCCCAGAATCTTTTCGTCATAGATTTTTTTTGCCGTTAAATAGTCTTCATCCCAGCGGCGGTTCTGATGCACCGCAAAGACCTTCCCCGCCTTCCGGGAAGCGTCGATCATCTCCCGCAGTTCCGTGGAATTAAGGGCCGCCGGTTTTTCACAAAGCACATGCTTCCCCGCCGCCAGGGCCTTTAATACCATGGGTTTGTGCAGTTCATTGGGAACCGACACCAGAACTATGTCAAATTCCGGATCCCCCAGAAGTTCCTCCAGGGACCCATAGGCCCGTAAGCCGTGTTCCACGGCAAATTTTTGCCTGGCCTCATCAATGTCGTATGAAGCGCCGGCGGACAGGTTTTCAAAACCATGATCCCCCAGCTTTTTCCCATTAAACCAGGTTGCTTCATTGATGAGTTCCCGGTGCCAGTTACCCATCCCGCCCAGGCCGATAATGGCCAGATTATGTTTCTTCATAAAATACCTCCCGGTAAATATAGCGGATCAGGGGGAGGAGTTAAAAGCATCTTAGGAAGTATGGACTTTTTACATGTTGGGTACGATTTTCCGCCCCGCCGCGTTTCCCAATACCGGTGGCCGGTATTGCGCCACGAAAGCGCCGGCAAAACTTTGAAATTGCCGGACTTTAGCTGAAACGCTTGTCGTTGGAGTAGATGGTGTCCCAGAAACCGGTATCATCCCAGACGCCGCCTGTAGCGGGCATAAGATGTTCCCGCAGCACCTCGTCGTCGGTGTCGTCAAAGCCCAGCCCCGGCTTGTCGTTAGGGGTAATAAAACCGTCCTTGATCACCGGGCCGCCAAAGCCTGTGATCATGCTGTCCCACCAGGGAACATCCGGGGCGTTGAATTCGCAGGCGATGAAATTTTCCGTCGCCACGGCCATGTGGGCGGTGGCCAGGGCGGCCACGGGGGTCTCGCACATGTGGGCAATCATGGAAACCCGGTACCGTTCCGCCATATCCCCGATACGTTTCATTTCCAGGATACCCCCGGCGGAACAAATATCGGGGTGGATAATCGCCACCGCCCGCTCCCGGCACAGGGCCTCGTAACCTTCAATGCCGAAAAGATCCTCCCCGGTAGCCAGGGCTACGCCGCTTAACTGGGAAAGCCGTTTGTACTCCTCCACATACCAGGGGGGCAGGCAGTCTTCCACCCAGGCCAGGTTGTACTTTTCCAGCCGCCGCAGCAGCCGGCCGCAGTCCTCCAGATTCAGCCGCCCAATATGATCCAGGGCCAGGGGTATCTTATAGCCCAGTTCTTCCCGCAGAGCGGCTACCTCCTGCTCAAAGAGGTCCAGACCCCGTTCAGTCATGCGGTAGAAAAGCCAGGGCATCTCCCTGGTATAGCCATAAAAAGCGGCGTTCCGGCTGTCCCGGTTGCCGGGGTCCAGCATAAGACCCAAATCCCGGACCATACGGAAATATTCGCCGCTTTCCCTGGTGGTCCGCTCCAGGAGCCCCAAGGGGGCGGAGACCACTACTTCATCAGGATAGAGGGCCTGTACCCCCTCCGCCCCCACCACCGCCTTAACCATGGTAAAGCCGGATTTGTCCACATAGGATTTAAGCCTTTTCCCAATCCAGTGTCCGTCCCGGCGTTCCCCCGGCCCCGGCCCGGTGATACCAATATCACAGTAAACCCGCACCCTGTCCCGGTGCCGGCCCCCCAGCATCTGGTAAACCGGAACCCCGTAAGCCTTGCCCGCCAGGTCCCAAAGGGCTATTTCAATGCCGGAAACCCCGCCCCCCTGCCGGGCAGGACCGCCGTGCTGCCGCAGCCTTTTGAACAGTTTTTCCACATTGCAGGGGTTTTCCCCTAGAAGCCGGCCCTTAAG
This sequence comes from Treponema sp., assembly GCA_031258265.1. GTDB lineage: Bacteria > Spirochaetota > Spirochaetia > Treponematales > Breznakiellaceae > JAISFT01. Next base: position 5,910 of record JAIRNB010000399.1, read on the forward strand.
AACCTTGCCGTAATAATCGCTGCCAAAATCCCGGATCTCCCCGATGCCGGTGATTCCCTGGTTGGTGTAAATCTTAACCAGGATGCAGTGCATGGGGGCGTCTTTCAAACTGGTAAACCGAATATCGGTAATTTTGAGATTCGACGGATGTGAATTGGCGTTAAAAGGCATAATCTCCTCCTGATATGATGATGGCAAGCTCTTTTTAGCAAGTTCCTTTGAGACCCGGATACATTCGGCGCCCGCGCCGCAGGACCAGGCTGCCCGCTTTAGCGCCGCTTTGCAACGGCGGCAAACTCCGAAAGCAACCCAATAATCGTGATTTTTTGCCCAGGCGCCTGTGGCGCCCTTTATGCAAAAAATCTACAAGTGCAACAGGCTGCTAATACATCATCGCGCCGCCGTCGGAACGGATGTCCGAACCGGTCATAAATACACTGCGTTCATCCGCCATAAAGGAGACCAGGAAGCCCATATCATAGGGCTGGCCCGCCCGGCCGCTGAGAAAGTTCCCCGGCGGATAGTTGTAAAAATCCAGTATCGCCTCGCCGGAGTCCCGGATAATGGGTTTCTTTACCGCGCTGGGGGCTACCCGGACCGCCCCAGGGCTGAGGGTATTCACCGTGATACCGTAGGGCCCCAGGGCCAGGGCGGCCTCCCTGGTAAGCATCTTCACCCCGCCTTTGGCCGTACCGTAGATAGCGTCAAAACCGGTGGGCCGCTTGTCGTGGATAGAGGCGACATTGATGATCCTCCCGTAGCGGGCCTGCTTCATATAGGGGACCACCTCCTGGATGGCCCGCCAGTAACCCTTTACGTTTACCGTCATCAGCCAGTCATAATCCGCCTCGGTGTACTCAAAGAGCAGCTTGTTAAACTGGACCGCGGCATTGTTCACATGAATGTCGATTCTGCCGTAATGTTTATAGGCTTCCGCAAAGAGGTTCCGGATACTGTCCCGGTTCCGCATATCGGTCTTGACGGGGTAAAAATCACCCCCCGCTTCCTTAACCTGCCGGATCGTTTCATCAGGGGGATCGCTGTTGTAGGTTCCCGCCACCTTTGCCCCGGCTTGAACCAAAGCCAGGGTAATTCCCTGCCCAATACCTGTGGCCGATCCTGTTACCACCGCTACTCTGTCCGTAAGCGCCATATTTACCCCTCAAATCAGCAAGAATTTCCCAAAATTTCAGCTTTTGGGACTGGCTCTACCATACCGGTTTTATTTCCAGGCCCGTGGCCCGGTCCAGGTTCCTCCGCCGGGTCGTGTAGGTTAAAAGGAATCCCCCGTCCAGGCGAAGCTCGCTGCCATTGGCAAAACCCGAGTCCTCCCCGGCAAAATACAGCACCGCCTCGGTAAGGTCCCGGATGTTTCCCATCCGCCGGCCGTTGATCCGTTCTTTGGCATGTTCATAAAGGGGGGATAACTGGCTGTAAAAGTTCTCCCAGTTATCTTCCATTGGCCCCATCTCTATGACATTGGTCCTGATGTTGAACTTTCCCATGTCCAGAACCATCTCCCGGGCAAGGTTTTTCAAGCATCCCTTCGCCATACTGTAGGCAAAACACGCTCCGAAGGGCTTCTCGTCATGGATGGAGCTGACGAACACAAAATTCCCCGCCTGCCTTTCCTTCATTGCCGCCCCGGCGGAGATGACATAGAGATAGGCGCTTTTAATATTCACCGCCATGATCCGGTCGTAGGTTTCATCATCACAGCCTTCCAGGGTGGCGGGGATTAGCTCGTTGTTGTTGAAGATCAGGCTGTCGATACGGCCATACCTTTCCAGAACCCCCCGCACCGCCGCATCAATACCGGCCTTGGAAAGGGGGTCTGCGGAACTAACCAGTTCCGCCCGGGGCGGCGGGGCCAGACCGGCGGGAAACACATTCGCCGCCACCAGGGCCCCTTCTTCCG
>JAIRNB010000038.1 GCA_031258265.1 Treponema sp.
ATTGCAGCGATAGCCCGGTCCCCGCCTTTGCGAAAGCAAGGGCGGGGATGCGCCCAATAATAAAAACACCGCCGTATCCCCTTTGTTTTAACTGAAAGGAGAGACAATTTCGAACCGCCGTTGTTTTTTATGCTATACTAAAGATACCCGAACAAGAATTCGGGACAAACCGGGGGTCCTTATGAAAAAAATCCATATTTTTCTGTCGAAATTTGAGCGGGCGGACCTTACGGGGCGCCAGAGTCCCGCCGCAAAGGGGTTTCGCGCGGCCTCGCGGAGGGCGGTGATGGAATTCCACATTCGCCGGGAGCGGCGGGACGAGTATAAGCTGGAAAGCCGGCTTTTTTCCCTGACGGGAAACGTGGTGCTGATCGATTTGCGGGAAGTCCGGGAACTGGCGGCGAAATTCAATGCGAAGACTGGGCCGGACCACCCGGAGCGGTATATCCGGGCGGGGCAGCTTCACGCCATGGGGCTTATTGACGAGATTCTTCACTACATGGTGGCTTTGTACCGGGAACAGGTACAGGCCGATGTTTTTGACACGGCCCTGGAACGGCTGAATGAAAGGCTGGGCCGGGGGAAAACCGAGGGGATGCTCCACTCTTTTAACGGCCAGTTTCCGCCCCAGGCGGTCTACGCGGGGAAAACCACAGTGGATTCCTGGTTAAAGGGTAATGAGGGGGGTGAAAACTGCCGGGCCCTTTCCCTGGAGGAGATTCTGCTGCTGGCCCTGGCCAACCTAAACCCCGCTTTTAAGCCCTTTCTTTTTCTTTTTGACGATTCCGATCTTGAACGGTCTACCGTGTACCCCGAAGCCATTGAAGAGATAAAAGCCCACCTGGCTTTGCTGCCCGGCTTCGGTCCCGAAGGAATGAACCTATGGGACCTGCTGCGGGCCCCCGCCCTGGCAAGTCCCGATTCCCTGGCGGGGCAGCTTGAGTACATGCGGGGCCGCTGGGGCCTTTTGCTGGGGAAATTTATGGCCCGGCTTCTAACCACCCTGGACGTGATGCGGGAGGAAGAAAAGCCCTTCTTTGGGGGGCCCGGTCCCACCCAGGTGATCACCTACGGCGGGCTGGACGAGTACGAAAAATTCAGCCCCGATCAGGAATGGATGCCCCGGACCGTGCTGATGGCCAAGAGTACCCTGGTATGGCTCTACCAGCTCTCAAAAAAATACGGTCGGGAGATCAACCGGCTGGACCAAATCCCCGATGAGGAACTGGATGAGCTGGCCCGCCGGGGTTTTACCGGCCTGTGGCTTATCGGCCTGTGGGAGCGCAGTAACGCCAGCCGGACCATTAAACAGTGGACCGGCAACCCCGAAGCGGCGGCCAGCGCCTACAGCCTCTACGATTATGACATTGCCGGGGAGCTGGGAGGCTGGGGGGCCCTGGCAAATCTGCGGGAACGGTGTTTTTACCGGGGGATTCGCCTGGGTTCCGATATGGTCCCCAACCATACGGGCATCGATTCCCGCTGGGTTATTGAACATCCCGACCGTTTCCTCCAGCTTTCGTACCCGCCTTTCCCCGGTTACACCTACAACTGCGGGAATCTTTCGGGCCGGGACGATGTAACCGTTCAGATCGAGGAACACTACTTTAACCACACCGATGCGGCGGTGGTGTTTAAGCGCACCGATAAGCGCACGGGGAACACGCGCTACATTTACCACGGCAATGACGGGACTTCCATGCCCTGGAACGATACCGCCCAGATCGACTTTTTGAACCCCGAGGCCCGGGAGGCGGTGATCCGCACGATTGTCGGGGTATGCCAGCAGTTCTCGATTGTCCGTTTTGACGCAGCCATGACTTTGGCGAAACGGCATATCCAGCGGCTCTGGTACCCTGAACCGGGGCGAGGCGGGGATATTGCCAGCCGGGCGGAACACGCTATCTCCAATGATGAATTTAACCGCCGAATCCCCAACGAGTTCTGGCGGGAGGTGGTGGACCGCTGTGCCGCGGAGGCCCCCCACACCCTGTTGCTGGCGGAGGCCTTCTGGATGATGGAAGGCTACTTCGTGCGGACTCTGGGGATGCACCGGGTCTACAACTCCGCCTTTATGAACATGCTGAAAAACGAAGAGAACGGCAAATACCGGGCCACGATCAAAAACACCCTGGAATTTGACCCGGAGATTCTGAAACGTTTTGTGAATTTTATGAATAACCCCGATGAGGAAACCGCGGTGGCCCAGTTCGGCAAGGGGGATAAATATTTCGGTATCTGTACCCTGCTGGTGACTATGCCGGGGCTTCCCATGTTCGGCCATGGGCAAATCGAGGGTTTTGAGGAAAAGTACGGCATGGAGTACCGCCGCGCCTACCGGGATGAGAGGCCCGACAATTATTTGGTGGACCGGCACGAGCGGGAGATCTTCCCCTTGATGAAGAAGCGGCATATCTTCTCCGGCAGCGCCGCCTTCCGGCTCTACGATTTTTACAGTTCCGGGGGTCAGGTAAACGAGAATGTGTTTGCCTATTCCAACCGGAATTGGGACGAGCGGGCCCTGGTACTCTACAACAACTCGTATTATGAAACTTCCGGCTGGATTAGACAGAGTTCCCCGGCAATTCCCCAGGAAGACGGCAGTCTGCGCCAGGATACCCTGACGGAGGCCCTGTCGATTCACGGGGAAGACCGGTACTTCAGCTTTTTCCGGGAACAGCGTTCCGGTCTTTGGTTCATCCGCTCTTCCAAGGAACTGAGCGAGCGGGGGCTTTTTGTGTCCCTGAAGGGATACGAAGCCCAGGTTTTCCTGGACATTCACGAGCGGGAGGACGGCCCTGGGGGTCCCTGGTCGCGGCGCTGGTCCCGGTTGAATCATGAACTGAACGGCCGGGGGACGGGGGACCCGGACGCGGCGGCGGCGGACCTTTTCCTTAGGGCAATTTACCGCCCCTTTACCGAAATTTTTGCCCCCCCAAGGGTCCAGGCCCTGGAAGCCGCCGTTGAATCCGCCGATTCCGGCACCCTGGCATCGCTGTTGAAGGAATTTATGACGCCTGTCATGGATTTTATTGACGCCGCCGTTGAATATTTGGACGGCGCGGGCGGTAACTATGAGGTCTTCCTGTATCCCGGCTGCCCGTCCCCGGGGAGACCGGTGAAAACCGCTGGGACCGCCGCCCCCCATCGGGAAGACGGTAACACGGCCCCGGCTTCCGGTCCGGGGGAGGTAAAGGGAAACGCCAAAACGACGGCCTGCGCCATGACGCGGTTTTCCGCTTTCCTGGAGCGGCTTACCGGTATCACGGCCAGCCCGGTGGCGGAGGCGTTGCGGCCCCTTTGCGCCGCGGCGGGAGACGCCGGGTCTGAATCCCAGGGGGTCCCGGCGCCGCGGGAACTTACGGCCTATGCGTTAGGCTACGGGGCCCTGGCCCTGTTACGGGGGCTCTTTAGGCCGGAACTGCCCGGTAAAGGCGCCGCCGCCCTGGCCTTATTGAACCACTGGCAGTTAGACCGGAAACTTAGGGAATGTTTCCGGGTTCTGGGTTTTAAAGACGATGAATCCTGGCGAATAGTGGAGATAATGAAAGCCCTGCTTGGCCGGAGCTGCGCGGCGGCGGATACGGGGGCGGCGGGCGCGGAAGCCAAACCCGCAAGGGCGGGAAAAACAAAAACCGGAAAAACCGCAAAGGCCAAACCGGAGGGAAAGATCCCGGCGATTCCGGAAAATATCGGCGCGGCGGCGGCGGTCCTTATCGCCGAAAACTACCAGGCCGATGATTTCCGCCGGATTCTGGGGGTGAACCGCTTTAACGACGTTACCTGGTTCAACAAGGAAGCTTTTGAGGAAAGTCTTTTTTATCTCTCCTGTTTCCTGTTTACCGAAAATGAAAATTCCTTTGGGCCGGCCTTTGCCGGCGGAACCGAAAGGGCCGCCCTGATCGCCGAATTTGACCGGGTAATGCTAAAGGCCGAAGAAAGTTCCGGGTATAGACTGGATGAACTGATTAAGGCACTATCTGGAATGTAAACGAGGGAATCTCCATTCCATGTTAAGGACGAAACAATGGCGGATTTACCCCCTGAACAAAACGCATGGCAAAATACACGGCGGCATATCCTGGGAATCCTGGTTTCCCAGGGCTATGATGTCCGGCTCCAGGGCTTCAGCGCCATAGATCGCTACCTGGGCCGGGATACCCTGCCGTTTGTGCTGGTGGATACCAACGCCTCCCTTTCCTGCCTGGCCCGCTGTTTTGAGGAACTCCGTTTTCCCGGCGCGGCGGTGGCGGATGCGGCGGTGGAGCGGGACGGCAGGGATTACCTGTTTCGCTGTCCCGACAGCGGCGCCGCGGAAAAATCCGCCTATAGGCTTCTTCACTTCGCCCAGGACTGGAAAAGCAGCCGTTTTTACGATCCCTGGGGATTCTACCCCCTGCTCCGTCAATTCCGCGAATTGGAGGGTGACAACCGGGCGGTTGAAACCCAGGACGGTGATGAAGGGCCCGAAACCCCGCCCTGGTGGGACGGCTTTGACCAATCCCGGGACTGGCTGCGGGCCGCCGTGGAGGGGGCCTTGATTCTGGCCCGTTACGGCGGGGCGGGCAGTTCCCAATACCTGATTCCCGGTCAAAATCCGTCCCGGGGTTCTAAAAAGACAGGCTTTACAAGGCCGGAATGGGGGCGGCGGAAACCGGGGGAGATCGCCGCCGCTATCGGGGAGCTTCCCGCCGCGCCCAGCCCCGATCCCGTGGAACAGCGGATACTCCTCTCCGGGCTGCTGGATTCGCCCCACCCTGAATTGGGTTTTGAATTCTTAAAACTTACCGGTTTTGTGGGAAAATGCTGGCCGGAACTTGCTATCCTTGACGATGTGGATCATTCCAAGGAATTCCACCCGGAAGGCAACGTTTGGAAGCATACCATGGAGACCTTCCGCCACCGCAAGGGGGCCCAAAAAAGCGGTTACGATCTCCGCCTTTCCCTGGCCCTCCTGCTCCACGATTCAGGCAAACCCCTTTCGGAATCCTCCGGGGGTCAGCGTTTCCGGGCCCATGCGGAACTGGGCGCGATTCAGGCCCGCCGTTTTCTGGGCAGGCTGGGCTTTGATCCCGCCCTAATCGCCGATGTGGCCTGGCTTGTAAAGAACCACATGCTCCCCGCGGCCATGCCCCAGCTCCCCCTTGTCCGTACCCAGGAGATCATGGAAGCCCCCCTTTTCCCTGTCCTCATGGAACTGTACCGCTGTGATGAATCCTCATCCTTCAAAGGATTGGACGGCTATTATAAGAGCAGCGCCGCCTATCAAAACTACCTGAAATACCGCCGTAACCCCTACCGTAGTTCCGACGGGAAAAAAATGAAGAGGTATTTATGAATATGAAAAATTTCATCCGTCCGATTCTTATCCCTTTAACGCCGCTGGTTCTCCTGGGCGCCCCGATCCAGTTCTCCGGCTGCAAGGGACTCTCCCCCAGCATCCCCGAAGGGATGAAGCTGGTTTGGTCCGATGAATTTAACGGCAGCGGGGCGCCGGATTTTAATAAATGGGCTTATGACACCGGCGGTCATGGCTGGGGAAATAATGAAATTCAGCGTTATACCGACAGCCGGGATAATTCTTTTGTCCGCCAGGGATCCCTTTACATTGTCGCCCGGAAAGAAAACGACCGCTGGACCAGCGCCCGGCTCAAAACAAAGGGTAAGGCTGAATGGGACCACGGTTATTTTGAAATCAAGGCCAAGCTGCCCAGCGGGCGGGGAACCTGGCCGGCGATTTGGATGCTTCCCGGGGCGGACAGCTACGGCCCCTGGCCCCGTTCCGGGGAGATCGACATTATGGAGCATGTGGGCTTTGATCCCGGCAGAATCCATACCACCGCCCATACCGACGCTTTTAACCACCTGAAGAATACCCAGAAAACAAAATCCGATCTGGTGGACAACGTATCAAGCCAGTTCCATGTATACGCCATGGAATGGGATAAAGATCATCTGCTGTGGTACATCGACGGAGAAACGTTTTTCCGGTTTGAAAATACCGGCAAAAATATAGAGGAATGGCCCTTTGATAAATTCTTTTATCTGATTCTAAATATCGCCATCGGCGGTTCCTGGGGCGGACAGCAGGGAATCGATCCCGGCCTTGAAAGGGCGGTTATGGAGGTGGATTACATAAGGGTTTACCAATAGTGGACAGTTTCTACTGTCCCTGTCCCGAAACAGCGGGACTATAGGCTGCGCCCGGATTGGGGAGGTATTTTTTATGAGAAGTTTCCCGTTAAACAGGGCCTTTACGTTCCTTGAACCCGGCCCGGTGATTCTGGTAAGCACCGCCGGCGGGGAGTATCCTAATATCATGACCCTTTCCTGGACCATGGTTCTTGATTTTACCCCCCGGTTCGCCTTCATGACGGGTCCCTGGAATTACTCCTATAGGGCCCTTCTTAAAACAAGGGAATGTGTAATTGCCATACCCACAGTTGACATGTCCAAAACCGTGGTTTCCATCGGCGCTTGTTCGGGGGCGGAGCTGAACAAATTTGAAAAATTTCACCTTACGCCGAAGGAAGCGAAATTTGTCGGCGCTCCCCTGATCAAGGAATGTTACGTCAACATAGAATGCCGGGTGGTGGACCACATTAAAAACCACGGCATCTTTGTTCTGGATGCCGCGGCGGCCTGGATAGACGACAGGCGCAGGGAAAAGCGTTTCTTTCATGCCATCGGCGACGGCCGCTTTGTTATTGACGGGGAAAAAATCAGCCACCGGAAGATCATGCGGGAGAAACTGCCGGAGGGGGTATAGGCCGTGAAATTGGGCTTGTGAAGCGGCCGGCCGGGCTGCCTCACAAGCCCAATATTTCCATCATAGCCCGCCGGTTTTTGTATTTGATCCGGTATTGAGCTTTCATATCCGCCACCACGGCATCGCCGCCGGGTATTTTTTTTATCTTTCTAAACGTCTCTTTGATATGCTCATAATAACCGCGTCCAGTATATATCGCCGCATACCGGTCAAGGGCCTTTCGGAAAAGGTCAAGAGTCTTTTCGGGAAAAGTACCGGCAAAGAAGGTGTAATACTTCTCCATGTTTTCCAAAGAAAGCTTTTTCTCAATATGTTCTATCAGCCTATCCGCCTTTTTCCCGGCAACTAAAAGTTCCATGGCGGGGTTATCCCACATGCCTTTTTTGGACTCGTAATGCCGGAACAGGTTTTCAAACTCCTCCGCCCATTCACCATCATTAAAGGCGGATTTATTTATCCGGTAATATTTCTCGTTAAAATTATCCTTGATGAACGAATAAGAAATACCGCGTATAGCAGAAATATCCTTTTCTTCCTGGGCGATTTGCAAAAGATAATCATCCCAGGCATCGGAACGATACTTGTTCTTCTGTGTATCAATATAATCATGGATAAGTTTTTTTGCTTCGGTAAATTTCTTTTGTTCGATCTTCTTTTCCACAACCATCCGGCGGAAACCGTTTATCTGTATATTTTCTTCCACATATTGCCACGCCTTTTTGAAATTGTGACGTTTTTTATAAAAACCCACGATCCGGTTGAGAATCTTTTCTGCCTCATAGGAGCTTTTATCCTGAACCTTGCTGAGCTGGCTATGCTGCAACGCTATAAAAGCTTCGGGATTTACCTCTATCGACAGGTCCATGAGCAGGTCATTAAAGCAGTCCGCCATATAACCGGCATATTTTTTCTTTGGCGCTTCGGCCATGCAATAATCGTACAGAGCCTTAACGTCCACCCGCTTTTCGTTTGAAAGCCCCTGGCTGGCGGCGGCTTTTTCCAGAATTTCAAACGGCCGGGATTGATACATTTCGTCCACCTGGTCGATGAGGTCACTGTCCGCGTCTTCCTGCAGCCAGCGGGCAAATTCTTCAATGTATGCCTGGGCAATCAGTACCGCTTCACGGGGGGTTTTTTCTTTGAGGAACCGTTCGGCTTTTTCCGCCCATTCATCTAAAACACCAATGTCGAAACCGTATTCACTGTAGTAATCGCTTTCATCAAGCTCAATGTTTGCTAAACCCCTTCGTATAATAGAAACGTATTTATTGCCGCCATCGTCCTCGATTTTTTCCGCGAACTCAAGAAAAACGGTGTTGATCAGATCCGGGTTATTCTTCACGATTTTGACCATAAAATCGTACAACTCCTCCCTGGTAAGTTTCTTAAGCAGCTCTTCCGCGCTTATTTTCGGGCCTTTCCTGTCCTTCCGGCGCCCGGCGTTTTTTGCTATCCGCTCCATGATAGCCTCCTCCACTATGGGGATATGTTTGCAGGGATAATAATCGCTGGGGCAGGAACAGGAAAAAGCGCCCCGGTGTTTTCCATCGGTGGTGATTTTTACGGTATACACCCCGTAATTGCCCTGATATTTTGCCTGCCAGTGATCGGGAGATGTTTCCCGCAGATCGATGATACTGTTCATGGAGGTTTCCTTGTATACGGATATTATAGGCATGATACGGCAGGCAGATGGATATGTCAAGAAATTAAAAGCGTCATAATCATCCGCTAACCCTGTTTTTGGCCTGCTTTACCCCGGTTTCCACTCTTTTATTTTCAATGAGTATTCCCGCTTCAAAGGCTTTGATAAATTCTTCAAAGTGATTATTCCAGTATTCCACAGATTGCCTCTTATGCGGATATTTTCCAAAGCTGGCTTCATCCTTTTGCGATACCATCGGATCATTCGGAATATTCCCTCTGTAATCTCCTGAAACATACACATCCGGATCATCCACCCTTTCATTTCCGTTTGTCCGCCCAAACCAAATATTTAGCCCCTGGCCTTTTCTACTGGTCAATCTGATTTCTGAAATATCAAACTTTTTTCTATGCTCTTCTTTGATCTCACTGGTCCTGCGGTCTTTATCCTGATTGGTGGGTTCTTCGGACAATGTATTTATTGCGTAGTGGTTAAAGACTTTCCGCATGAAACGCTGCACTTCGAAAGAGGGCGTATGATTCTGAGCGCCCGCTTCCCGTATCCTGCTTACCTCGGCGGCCAGCCTGCGGCTATTCTCGTCAAGACGGCTGTCTTCCGACAAGGCTCTGAAAGCTGATACAATCAGACGTTTATGGTCTTCCCAAAAATGCAACAGCAGCTCTTTCTCGTTTTTCCCCACCGCCATAATTATCTCCCCCTGATCATCGGTTACCTCGTTGCTAAAGGACGGTTTGCTCAAAGAACGTATATAATCTGTTATTATAAATTTCGCGTGTTCGGGTATATCCATCTCCAGAGCGGGTTCCAAAATGGCATCGACGATCAACTGATAGTTAATTTGAAC
>JAIRNB010000069.1 GCA_031258265.1 Treponema sp.
ATAAATATTCATGTTAATGAATATTTATACCTTACAAACTCCAAGCAAACCACAGGTTTGCACAGCTGCCCAATAATCGTGATTTTTTGCATATAGGGCGCCACAGGCGCCTGGGCAAAAAATCTACAAGTGCAGCAGGCTGCTAGGGGACGAAAGGCGCTTGGGGGCCGCGGAAAGGCGGCGCTGGCCGGAGCGAAGGAGTCTTACAGAGTCCTAATTAGTTCCGCCACAGCCTGGGCCAGTTTCAGATGGCCCTCCGGGTCCAGGTGAATACCGTCCGCCGCGCTGCTTTTGATGAATTTTCCCGCCTCCAGGTAATGGACGCCGTACTCCTCCGCCAGCCGCCGGTACAGGGGCGGAAGTTTCTTTGAAAGTTCAATGGAATCCCCAAAGATATGCTTGAACACCGGGGATTCAACTGTGGCGGGGGGACAGACCAGAATCACCTGGGGGCTGGAATCCCCCGGCCCCATGCGGGAATCCCGGATTGCCAGGGCCACCCGCGCCGCCCCCAGGGCAATGTCGTAAGGCAAAGGGCTAAAACGGGGCTTAAGATCGTTGGTTCCCAGCATCACCACCGCCGCGTCAATGGGCTTGTGGCTTTCTAAAATAGGTAAAATCTGCCGCAGCCCGTTTTTATCCCCCTCCACCGGGTCTTCCCGGCAGCTCGTCCTGCCGTTGAGCCCTTCCTCCACGACCCACCACGCGGGATCGCCGGGCTCGCAGCCCTCGTTCAGAAGCCGCCCCAGGACCATGGGCCAGCGGGTCTTGTGATCGTAGCGGCCCAGGGTATGGGGATCGAAGCCCCAGGTATTCGAATCGCCGTAACAAAAAACGGTCTTCACCTTATTACCCCTTAACCTGGAAAAATTCGATAACTTCGTTATCCGGCCCCAGGACAAAGGCATTGCGGACCGCCATGCTCCCCAGTTGTACATCGCTGGGGGCGGTCCGTGAAAGCGCCCCGGCCTTGATTGCCGCGTCGTAAGCGGCCTGGGCGTCGCCGGTACGGAGCGCCACATGAGCCCAGTGGGCGTTGATCTCCTCCGCCCCATCCCCCAGGGGGATAATCTCGATCACCGCGTTTTCCCCCAGATCCACCAGGTAGACAGTCTTGCCGCTGTCCCCCATGGGAAAACTAAAGGTCACCGTCCCCCCCAGCCCTTTAGTGTAAAAGTCCAGGCTTTTTTCCGAATCTTTAACCCATAAGCCGATATGATGAAACCCGTTGAACCGCATAAGCCTCTCCTCAGTATGATTGTAAGATTGCCCCGGCGCGTTACAGCCCCATGGGCAGTCCTATCATAGGGCCTAAACCCGGCTTTAGCCCAGCCCTGTAAAGGGCGGGACACCGGAATAGTGGGAACATGGGGTTCCAGCCGGATCAATCAATTAATTTTTCAGAGGCAGTTTCTTTGTTGTTGTCCCTCGGATTTTCACAAAGAATTAAAGGGGATCATCATATATTTTACCGTGGGGGTATTGTTGAAATTATTAATATCCAACCTAATGGAGCAATGGCTAAATCCTATCAGGTTAGGCAAATCAGAGAGCTGATCATAAAATATAAATTGGAGGAAAAGGATGACTAAATACGAAATCATTATCTATTGGAGTGAAACCGATAATGCCTATATTGCGGAGGTTCCTGAATTAGCGGGCTGTGTGGCCGATGGTAAAAATTATACGGAAGCAATCAAAAACGCAGAAGTAGTCATCTCCGAATGGATAGAGACCGCCCGCAGCCTGGGACGGGAAATTCCGGCGCCTCGGGGCAGATTAGTTTATGCTTGAAATTTGTGCCGCGCTGCCGCACAAATTGATCATGTTCCATTTTACCGAGAGAAAAAAGTAGCAAAAGCTAATAGTTGTTCAAAAACCGCTTAAAAATAACAAAAAACACGGATTTTGTTAAAAATCCGTGTTTTTTGGGAGACTTGTAAGCCACGCTTCGCTTGGCAGCCATGCGGGGCGTGGCAAAGAACCAACTGGGTTCTTGAACAAGTCCAATTTCAAAAAGCTGCTAGATCGCCAGGCCCGCCTCGGCGGAGGAACCGTAGTTCTCGTCCAGGTAACCCCGGGGGATAGGATTGGGCCGCTGGAAGCTGCTGGTCATCTTGTAGAATTGCTGGGTTTCGCAGCTTTTGTAGAGGCCCAGGAGGAGTTCGAGGCCGTGGAAGGCCATTTCCTTGCTGGTTCGGGGCCGGCGGCCGTTCCGCAGGGACCATGCCAGTTCCGCCGGCCCGATTCCCCGGCTGTTTTTTGAAAAGGCATGGGTGCCGGGCAGGGTAACGGGTTCAGGATGGCCCTTGAGGACGACCTTTACCTCGCCGCCGAATTGGTTGGGATCGGGCATGTAGAGAATACCGTCGGTACCGAATACGGTGATCTGGGGCTTTTCGTTTCCAATGCTGGAGGAGTTGAAGTGGAGGGCGCCAAAAACACCGGAGGCGAAACGGAAACTCCCCACCACAAGGTTTTCCGCCTGGAGCCGGAACTGTTCCCCAAAGTCAGGCTTATCCGGGAAATAGTGGGTCCGTTCAGGATTCAGGGTGGTGACAAAACCGGAGACTTCGGTGACGGGCCCCAAGAGACTGAGCATGGCGGTAACATAGTACACCCCCACATCAAGACCGATGCCGCCGCCGGGAAGGGCGGTGAAGGGGAAACGTTCCGCCAATAGGCCGGAATCCCGGTTCAGGGTAGCGGTTACGGAGGTAATATCGCCGATAAGGCCGGAATCCAGGTAAAAACGGGCAGTCTGGATAGCCTGGCCCATAAAGGTATCCGGGGCATTGCCGTAGAGGAGTTTGTTCTTATCGGCAAGCTGCACCAGTTCCCGGGCGGCCTCTATCGACAGATCGATAGGTTTTTCGGAATAAAGATTCTTCCCCGCGTTAAGGGCCTGGGTGGACACAAGATGGTGATTCACCGGGTCTGTGATATTCAGCACCAGTTCAATGTCCTTGTCGTTAAGAATCTCCTCAATACGCATCTGTTTGATATTAAACTGATTGGCCCGCCGCTCCATCCGTTCCTTGATAATATCGCAGCAGCCCACCACTTCGAGAATTTCAAACTTACTGGTCATGTTGGTGAGGTAGATTTCACTGATGACGCCGCAGCCCACCACCGCGACCTTAACTTTTTTGAGCTTTCCCATAGATCTCCCCCTGTGAATTATTTAGTGTCTGTCCACAAAGTCGGTTACTTTGTGGACAGAACTTGCATTTGCTCCCGTTTTGTACCAAAACGGTACGCAAAGTGCATTTTTTAAGGAACTCTGTCCATAATGTGTCTACATTATGGACAGACTCTATTTAACGGCCCCCGAATTCCGGGGTGTCATAAACCTGATTGTACTAGGATCGGCGGCTCATGTACACGGAGGGCGCGGGCTAATAATAGCGGAACAGCCGCGATAGGGGTCTGCTCCCCAAGAACCCGCTTGCCTGCGGGGGAACTTTAGAACCCGGCGGAATTATCGCATCCTGCCAATGGGCGTCCCCAAAGGGGGGGTAGTGGAGTAGACCGGACCCCGCAGGGGGAGGACTACGGAACGAGGGCGGGGCAGCGTCAAAACATGCTCTGCGTGGGCGGTCATACCCCCGGCTTTTGAGACATAATGTGCCCCCCCTTAAAACAGGCTTTACTTAGCCCCTGCCCTTGAACATGCCGGGGCTTTGTTGTAAATTTATACAGAAGTTTAGATATTATTCGGAAAAACAACCATGAAAGAACGCCTTGCCCGCTTGAAGACTATGAAAGATCTGATAAGAACCTGTCATATCGAGTCCCAGGAATCCCTGTTGGAGTATCTTCAAAAAGAGGGCTTCCTTGTAACCCAGGCTACCCTCTCCAGGGATCTTAAGTTCCTTAAGGTGGGGAAGGTTGCCGGCGGCGGCGGGACCTACGTCTACTCCCTCCCTGGGGAGGAGGAACGGCAGGAAAAGGAACGGGCTTCCATACAGGATTTTCTGCGGGGTTATATTTCTATCGAATGGTCCGGCAGTATTGTGGTAATAAAGACCTATTCGGGACATTCCGATTCGGTGGCCCTGGCGGTGGATAATCTGGGGCTGGACGATGTGCTGGGTACTATTGCGGGAAGGGATAATACCGTATTTGTGGCCCTCCGGGAAGGGATAAGCGGGGAAGATTTTGTGAGACGTATGAAGAAAAACATTCCGGAACTGGAAGATTGACGGGTAATAATCTTTCTTTACGGCTATGCTTAATAGGGGCTGTTGGTAAAGATGCGCAAAGAAAAGAACGGAAAGCGGGGCTGGTTTAAGTTTAGCGGCGGTACTGCCGCTTTTTTTATAGGAGGACTTAGCGGTGGATTTTATTGATTTTGATAAAACGGCGGCCTTTAAAAACTTGTCGATTCTTCTGGCCGGTAGGGGGAAGGGTCTTGATCTGCGCTCCCTCCTTGACGCGGGGCGGGTAGAAAACTGCCAAACGCCCATGGCGGCGGGGCTTCGTTATTGCTGGGCCGCCAAGGCGGTGGATAAGGAGATTCTTGAGGCCCTGGCGGCTCTGGCGGAGGAACAGGAACTGATCGCCAAATTTCGGGCCCTTTTGGAAGGGGAAATTATCAATACCGGGGAGAACCGAAAGGTTCTTCACCATCTTCTCCGGTCCCAGGACGGGAAGACCCTGACGGGGAGGCAGGTGAATTTTGACGGCAGGGACATTGGGGCCTTTTACCAGGCCGAATTGGCCCGTTTTTCGGCCTTTGCCCGGAAGGTCCACGGGGGGGAAATCCGGGGTTCCACCGGCAGGTCCTTTAGCCATGTGGTACAGATTGGCATTGGCGGTTCGGACCTGGGGCCCCGGGCCCTGTATATCGCCCTGGAGAACTGGGCCCAAAAGGAAGGGCGGCAGAAACTCAAGGCCAAATTCATCTCTAACGTGGACCCCGATGACGCATCCCAGGTGATCGATTCCCTGCCCCTGGGGGAGACGCTTTTTATCCTGGTTTCCAAGAGCGGGACTACCCAGGAAACCTTGTCCAACGAGCTTTTTGTTAAGGCTAAGCTGCAGAGGGCCGCCCTGGACCCCAGCAAACATCTGGCCGCGGTAACCAGTGAGACCAGCCCCCTGGCCCATAACCCCGCCTATTTGGATTCTTTTTATATTGACGATTTTATCGGCGGCCGTTACTCCTCTTCCTCCGCGGTGGGGGGGCTGATCCTCTCCCTGGCCTTTGGGCCGGAGGTCTTTGCCGAATTCCTTGCCGGGGCGCGGGAAGCCGACCGGGCGGCCCTGGAGCCGGATATCATGAAAAACGCCGCCCTCCTGGACGCCCTTACCGGGGTTTGGGAGCGGAATTTCCTGGGCTTTCCCAGTACGGCGGTCCTGCCCTACAGCCAGGCCCTTTCCCGTTTTCCCGCCCACCTGCAGCAGTTGGACATGGAGAGCAACGGCAAGCGGGTGAACCGGGAGGGGAAGCCCCTGGCTTACGCCACCGGTCCGGTGGTCTTTGGGGAACCGGGGACCAACGGCCAACATTCCTTTTACCAGCTTCTCCACCAGGGGACGGATTTGGTGCCCCTCCAGTTTATCGGTTTTACGGAAAGCCAGCGGAAAGACGATGTGGAGGTGGAGGGTTCGTTTAGCCAGACCAAACTTTTGGCAAACCTGGCGGCCCAGATCGTGGCCTTTGCCCAGGGCCAAAGGCCGGGCCAAAGGCCGGGTCCGAAACCGGGCCAAGGACCGGACCGGGACAGCGCCGATTGCAGCAAGGAATTCCCCGGGGGCCGGCCTTCCAGCCTTATCTACGGAAAGCGGCTGGACCCCGCGGCCCTGGGGGGCCTCCTGGCCCATTTTGAGAACAAGGTGATGTTCCAGGGCTTTATCTGGAATCTTAATTCCTTTGACCAGGAGGGGGTACAGTTGGGGAAGGTCCTTGCCAAAAAGGTCCTTAGCGCCAAGGCGAAGGGCCAGGGCTCCGGGGACCCCGTCCTGGATGCCTACAGCAGACTGCTGGGGGTATAGGACCGGGACCGGCGGGGACAAGGGAACTTTCCCCCGGATGCCTTTTCCCCGGAAAGCAAAACGGCCTTACAATACGGCGCTTAGGGAATTAAAGTCGTTGGCCCTGCCCAGGATTTCCAGGTACAGCGAGATCATCCCCCGGTGGTGGGTCTCGTGGTTAAAGACATGGAGCAGGAGGCCGCCGAAATTCTTTGAAAACCGGTCTCCGGCGGAATTTGAATAGTGTAAGTCCCCCGCCAGATCCCCCTCATCCAGTTCATTGGCAAAATCCATCAGCAGTCCGTCCAGGACGGGGCGGCTTTCCAAATATTCCCCCGGGGCGGGGAACAGCAGTTCGCTGAAGCTGTAATCCCGGCTGAACAGGGGATCTTTGAAGACGGCGAATGTCCCCAGCCGGCCGGCGGACTGGGAAAAACGTTTAAGCCAGCTAAAATCGGCGATGTAGGTGTGGGAACAGAGGCTGCGGACCGAGGGGAAGTAGCCTCCCAGGGGCCGTTCCCATTCTTCGGGGCTTAGGGTTTTGATGATTTCGTTCATCTTGGCGTTGGCCCTCTGGTTGTAGAGCCCCAGGATCTTTACGGTACTGGTTTGCATGGCGGATTCTCCTCTCTAATGTTCTGTTTTAATCGAAGAACGCAAGTTTTGTCTATAAAAAAGTGCGGCTTTATGGACAGACACTAATTATTGGACTTGTTCAGGAATCCGGTTGGTTTTTGAACAACTCTATTCTATTCCGGATATTGCGGCGCCGAATATTTCGGTATACATGAGCAAGCCCCCTGAATGTTCGCTTTTCATCAGGCTTAGGCGCTTAAGCTCAAAGGGAATACCCCCTTCAGGTACCAGGCGCGGCTGCGGAGCCCAATCCGCGGGGATACCCCGTATATCCCGGCCCAGGGTGATATGGGCCTTGAAGGGCCGCTTGTCAAAGCCGATGCCCGCCCCCTCCAGGGCGGCGGCAAGCTGTTCCCGCAGGGCCAGGAGCCGGGGGAGGCCGGGATCGTCTTCCGCCGGCCCTATCCACCATAGTTCCTTGCCGCTGTGCCTGAAGCAGCCGATCCGGCGGAGATTCAGGCGGAGAGGTCCCCCGCCGCCGGAAAGCCCCGGATCGCCGGTGATCCTCCTGAGGGAGGGAAGCAGGGACTCCGGCTTTTCCCCCAGGAAGGCCATGGTCAGGTGCAGGTTTTCCCGCCGGGAGAAATTACCCGCCGCGGCCCGCCCCCTTAGGCGTTCCTGGATGGCGGTTAAGGCGTCCTCTGTTTCTCCGTTAAGGTTAATAGCTATAAAGAGGCGCATACTCGACCCTTTCCGGGGGTAGCCCGCCGCGGCGAAACCGTTTTTCTAAACGGTTTTTCTAAGCGGCTGTTGTTCAAAAACTAAAGTTTTTGAACAAGCCTAGGAGTTTGTTGCGCTTTGCGCTTAAAATAGTATAAATATTCATATCAATGAATATTTATACCTTACAAACTCCGAAAAGCTACCCAATAATCGTGATTTTTTGCATGTATATGCAAAAAATCTACAAGTGCAACAGGCTGCTACTCTTTGAATACTATCCGGTTGCGGCCGGTTTCCTTGGCGATATACAGGTACTTGTCCGCCTGCTGAACAAGGTCCATGAAATCCCCTTCCGTGGTGGGCATGATCGAGCCGATTCCGGTGCTGAGGGTGATCGACGTGGGCTCTCC
>JAIRNB010000101.1 GCA_031258265.1 Treponema sp.
ACCTCCGTGCCGGAGACAGCGCCGGCGGCCCTGTCTTCCCTTTCCCACAAGCCCCAACGGGCTGTGGCATATTTTTTGAATTAAGGCAGCTTTTCCAAAGGCCCTTTCCGGGCTTTAAGATGATATTATATATCAAAGGGGAAGGATCTTATACCCAGGCCGATAGCAGGATAGACGCTTATACAGCCTTTGTTTGCTGCCGGTATAACGGCAAAAGGCTCCGCCAGCGAGGCGCAAGGGATAGGAGCGGAAATACCGGAAGCCCCCGCCAGGGGGCTGAGGAATTGGAGTGGATAGCCCGGTCCCCCTTGAAATTGTCGCGCAAGCGACAACCTTGAGGCGGGGATGCGCCCAAAAAAAGGAAGCTGTTCCGTACATGGAAAAGGGGCCAGGGAAGGCATGGATTTTGTTACCATAGATTTTGAGACGGCCAAATATTCGCGGGAAAGCGCCTGTGCCGTGGGGATGGTAAAATTCCTCGGCGGGGAAAAGGCGGATGCTTTTTATTCCCTGATACGGCCGCCGGTCCTCTATATCCGCCCGGATTTTACCAAAATTCACGGGCTTACCGTTGAGGATGTGCGGGACGCGCCGGATTTCGCGGAGGTTTGGGAAAGGGGAATCCTGCCTTTTGCAGGCGGCCTGCCCCTGGCGGCCCATAATGCGGTGTTTGATATGGGCGTACTTCAGGCGGCCCTTGAGTGGTATGATCTGCCCATTCCGCCGCTTAAATATTTTTGTACCCTCCGTCTGGCCCGCGCGGTATGGCCGGAACTGCGATCCCATGCCCTGGTCAATCTGGGGAAGCATTTTGACATTACCTACAATGCCCACAACGCCCTGGAAGACGCCCAAACCTGCGGGCTGGTAGCCTGTAAGGCGGCGGAAAAGCGCGCCTGCGCTGCCCTGGGGGAACTGCTCAAATCCGCCCGGATGAGGCTGCGTACTCTGCGGCCAGGCGGCTGACGCTGCGGGAAAAGGCGGGGGAGCTGAATTCCAGGGGGTTGCCGCCGCTGGGGTGGTAAAAACTCAGGCTTTCGGCGTGGAGGGCCAGGCGGCCCAGGGGATTAGTCCGGGCCCCGTATTTTTTATCCCCCGCTATGGGACAGCCCATGAAGAACAGATGGGCCCGGATCTGGTTCCGTCTGCCGGTTTCCAGTTCCAGGGCCAAAAGGGAATAGCCGTTTCCCCGGCCCAGCAGTTTCCAGCGGGTAAGGGCCCGTTTGCCCCCGGCTTTTACGATGACCCGGCCTCCCCTGTCTTCGCCCAGGGGCTTGTCGATGATCCCTTCGGTTTCTTTGATTCTTTTGATTCCTTCACCGGGCCCGCCTTCGTCATCCGGGGGAAATTTCCCTTCCGCCAGGGCAATATACCGCCGCCGGATAAGGGCGTGTTCCCAATTTTCCATGAGTTTTTTCTTAACCTGTTCCGATTTGGCAAAGACCATAAGCCCCGAGGTGTCCCGGTCCAGCCGGTGTACCACGGCGGGCCGCCGCCTTTCTCCCCTTTTTCGCAGGTACTCCGCCAGGGTCCAGTAGACGGTTTTTTCCCGCTCCGTCCCCGTGGCGATGGAAAGCAGGCCCGCCGGTTTATCTACCACCAGGATGTCCCGGTCTTCGTAGAGAAGAATGAGGCCCCGGCCAAGGCTAAGGGGGCGTCCGGCATTAGTCAAAGGCTTCGCCGGCCCGGGAACTGAACCAGCTAAGGATCGCCTGGGCCCGGTTGGTGAAGGAATTGCTGATCCGGTTCCCCAGGCCGGGAAGGGCGGCGGCTTTTGCCAGGGAAACGGCGTAAATGAGGAGGCTGTCCCCGGCGTCTATAATTGCCACCAGGGAGCGGAGTTTATCCCTGCCCACCGCGGAGATGATGCCTGCTTTGAGGGCCGTCAGGTTTCGCTGTACGAAGATGAGGGAATCGGGGCCCGTGTAATACCGGTACTCGTAGATATTATCCCCAAAGGTAAGGTCCCGCTGGCGGGCGTAGAGGCTGAGGCCGGCGGGGGGTTCCTCATAGCTGGGGTCCGGGAGTTCCTGTTTGGATTCCGGGGAATCAATGACCCGGGAGTATTCATAAAAGGTCCGCATGGTTCCACGGCTTGCGGAGTAATACTGGATTCCCCGCAGGCTGGAGATGGCCAGGGCGCTGTTGAAAAGGGCGGCCCGTTCGGCGCTGTTCCAGGCGGGCCGGGAAGCGGAGGGGGGCTTTTCATAAAGGGTAAGGCTTTCCGCCATGATGCCGGAACCGAGTTCCGCCAGGGTCCGGTCCAGGATGTTCCGCAGCTCCCCGTGCCGGGGGGCCAGGGCGGGGCTGGGGTCTTTAAGCTGCACCTGGGAGAGGGTCTTCCCGGCCCGCAGTTCCGCCGCGGCTTCGGCGCCGGCCAGTTCTTCCAGGCTCAGGGCAGCGGCGGGGGAAAGGCCCAGAACCAGAACCAGGGTAAAGAGGGCCCCCCGTGAAACTAAAAGATTTCCCCGCCGGGGCTTGGTTGTTTTCTGCATTGTCTCCTCTAAACAACCCTGGGCCGCCCAGGGTGACAATAGGAATGAGCCGCGGCGCGCGCCCGGAGGGCCGGGGGGAACGGAATTAAGGAACCGCGGCCCCAAAGGACCCCCCTGGGGGTGGGGGGGTAAACTCCGGTTTTAGCGCGCACTGCCCCGGTAGTAGACCCGTACCGGTGTGTACAGGCCCTCCCCTTCACTTTTGGTTTCCACATCGGCGATGTCGTTCAGGGTGGTGTGGATTAGACGGCGGTCGAAGGGGTTCATCGGCTCCAGGAGGACGGAGGCGCGGCTTTCCCGGACCCGGTCGGCTACGGTGTAGGCAAGCCGCACCAGGGTTTCTTCCCGGCGGATCCGGTAATTTTCGCTGTCCAGGATGATCCGCGTGTCTTCCCGGCCCTGGCGGCCGGCGTAGATGTTGACCAAAAGCTGCAGGGCATCCAGGTTTTTCCCCTTTTTCCCGATGAGGATGGAGGAAAACTCCGACTCAATTTTGAGTCCCAGTTTCCGGTCTTCCCGGAACAGGACCGATACTTTGCCGGAGTAGCCCATCCGTTCGATGAGTCCGCCGGTAAAATCGATCATGGCGCTTTCAAAGCTGTCTTTGGGCTCCGGGGCGCCGTAGACAGGCTGGCTGTGATCCCGGAATTTTCCGGGCCGGGTTTCTTCGGAGCCTTCGTCTTCCTCCTCCGGGGCGCCGGGCCCGGCATTTACCGGCTTATCCGTGTGGACCCGGATCTTTACATGGCCTTTTTTAAACAATCCCTGCCGCTGGGTTTCCAGGATTTCCACATCAAAATCGTCCTTTTCGAGTCCCAGTTCCTCCGCCGCCCGGTCGATGGCTTCTTTTTCGGTGCGGCCTTCAAATTCGTATACCATATTTTTACGCTCCTCGCGATTAGGATTCAAATTGAGCTGCTTCTTGTGGAGCTGCTTTTCGCCTCCCACTTTTTTGTTTCTCGCCTTTCGCTTCTCGTTTTCCGCAGGACTCTCCCAAAACCAATCGGGTTTTTGGGGAACTCCGCATCTACTAACATTTTAGAACCGGGGCCGTCCCAAAACTTCAGTTTTTGGAAGACAAGCTCCGCTTATCCGGCTTTTTTGAATTTGGCGGAAAAACCAGCCAAGGCCCGGTTTTTCCGGGAGCCTGTTCCCGAAGCCAGCCGGATTTTGAAACAAGCCCAAGCGCCTTACTTTTTTTTCCTTTTGAGGTTTTTAGGGGCGATTACCGGCCCCTTGCCGCCCTTACCGGTGAAATTCGAGGCCTTCTCCGGCTTTTGGAGTTCCGCCGCCGCGGTCATTTCCGCCCGTTTCTTGGCGAGGTACTTGTTGATTGTCATTTGCTGCACCATGGTAAGGACGTTGGACATGATCCAGTACACCAAAAGCCCGGAGGGTACATCGTAGAGGATGAAGAAGAACACGATGGGCATGGCGTAGAGCATCATCTTCATCTGGGTAGTGCCCTGCTGATCCGGGGTCTGGGTAACTTTGCCGTAGAGCAGTTGGGACCCCACATATATAAAGGGGAGGAGCCGGATGTCGCTCCAGCCCAGGAAAGGGATGCGGAAATTTTCAAAATGATAGATCGTTTCGGGGATCGAAAGGTCCGGTATCCAGCCGGGGATAAACATGGCCCCCCGCAGGTCAAAGTGGTTGTTAAAAAGATTGTACATGGCAAAGAAGATGGGGAACTGCAGGAGCATGGGGAGGCAGCCGGAAAGGGGATTGTAGCCTTCCTTTTTGTAAAATTCCGCCATTACCTGGTTCATCTTTTGGGGATTGTCCTTGTACTTTTCCTGGATCTCCTTGATTTTGGGGGCCAGGGCCTGCATCCGCAGGGTGGATTCGGAGCCTTTTTTGGTCAGGGGAAAGAGGATCACCTTAACCGCCAGGGTCAGAAGGATGATCGCCACCCCGTAGTTGTGAACGATCCTATTAAAAAAGGTAAGCAGGACCTTGAGGATCGTCTCCAGGGGGGCAAGGAAGCCCTTGGAATTGGCGACTTCCACTAGTTGTTCGCTAACCATGAAGCCGTTGGTCCCGGTGGTATAGGGCTGCAGGTCCTCCTGGGATTTGGGGCCCAGGTAAAACCGGTATACATCCTCTACCCCGGATACGGCGGCGGCAGGCCGGGTAATAAACAGCCGGGAAGCGCTGGGGAGTCCCGGTTCCGGCCTGGCGGAAAAGGCCAGATCATACTGGGGAAGGAGGGGAATGGCGATAAGGGTAAAATACTTCCCCGCGATGGCGGACCAGGAAGCCCGGTTGTTGTTCAGGATAGCGGGGTTGGCCTCGCTTACCTTCTCCTGTTTCCGTTTGCCGTTGGCATAGGTAAAGTAGTTCCGGTACTCGTAACGCTGGTCCAGTTTTTGGAAACCCGGACCGATCTGGGGGCCGAAGCCCAGGGTATAGGCCGCGGGGCCGCCGCCGGGATTTCCGGGGAAGCTGAAGCCCTGGATCGCGTGTCCCCCGTCCAGGGAAACAGTTAATTCAAACATATACTCGTTGGGACGCAGGGTGTAGCGCTTGCTTAAGCGAAACTGTTCCCCCCCGGGCAGCACGAAATTCTGCCAAAATGTTACCCCGTAGGGATTCCCCGCGGAACGATCCACATGAAACAGGCTTTCCACCGGGCGGGCGTCCATGCCGCCAAAGGCCACGGTAAAGCCGTGGGCTTCGGCGGAGCCGGAAACCAGCATTTCCAGCGGCCCCGAATCGTCATTGTGTTTTTTGAGTTTCCAGGAGACCAGATCCCCCCCGGCGTTGCTAAATACCGCGGTAAGGAACTCCGTATCAATGATAACCCGCTGTTCCCGCAGGGTTTCGGTCTGGGCCCGGGGGATGTCCGGGTTTTCCTCCGGGGACAATTCAGAGATAGGCCCGGAGGGAGAAGCGGTGATTACCGTTCCCGCGGGGGCCTCCGTAACCGCCGTTCCGGCGGGGGCCCCGGCGGGTGTGGAACCGGCCGCCTCCGGCAGGGGAGGCGGGGAAGGGGGATAGACCAGGGCCATAACAAAATAAAAGACCAGCATCACAATAACCGAAAGGGCCACAGCCAGAATGGTTCGTTTTTCCATGCAAATTCCTTATCTACAAATTCCAGTAAACCGGAAAACTCCAAGCAAACCACAGGTTTGCA
>JAIRNB010000106.1 GCA_031258265.1 Treponema sp.
GCGCCGGCTCACCGGTAACCATGTCAACAAAACGGCGGGTCTTCTCCGCCCTTTTCCACACCGGTTTTTCCAGGTCCCCGTCTATGGGGAAAAGCTCCCCCGCCCTCCGGCAATCGTAGTGGACAAGACGGTCTTCCCCTATGTCATTTTCCATCATGAACCCCCGGTAATTAGAGTCTGTAGAGGCCCAAAACCGTGCGCGGTAGCGCACAGTCAATTAGTTTTGGGACAGACTCAGTATACCACGAGTTGCAAGTCCGGTCTTGGTAAGGGGCAACATTATTCTCCGGTAAGTTTCCCCAGGCCCGGCGAATCCCCCAGATCATATTTTTTACTGTGCAGGCTTTCCTAAAGCTTTAATCTTTGGGAAGGCCGTCTTAGAATTTAGGGGGGAATGCGGGTAAAAACCCGTTTTTCCATGGAGGAATCGTATGCGAATTGTAACCGGCGGCTTTAGCCACGAGTCCAACTCCCTTAATCCCATTATTACGGGGGAGGATGATTTTGTCGTGTCCCGGGGAGGGGAAATCACCGGACTCAGCGTATTTTCCCGCCATTCCTCCGCGGGAATAATCCAAACCCTCATCCGGGCCGGGGCGGATGTGGTTCCCACGGTGCTGGCGCGGGCGGTGCCCAACGGCGTTGTTTCCCGGACCTTTTACGAGACTCTCAAGAACGAGTTGCTGGACCGGGCCCGCCGCGCCCTGGCGGAGGGGCCTGTCCACGGCGTCTGCCTGGCCCTCCACGGTTCCATGAAGGTGGAAGGGGGACTCTGCGCCGAGGGGGACCTGTGCCTGGCCCTGCGGGAAATTTTTCCCGCTGTTCCCTTTACCGCGGCCCTGGATATGCACGCCACCGTCACACCGGATTTATTGCGGACGGTTGACGCCTTCGCCGGTTATAAAACCGCCCCCCACACCGACAGTTTCGAGACCGGGGTTCTGGCCGCGGAAATGCTGCGGGAATCCCTTACCGGGGGAAAGAAACTCTACACCGCGCGGGTACAGATCCCCATGATGATCGCCGGGGAAAAATCGGAAACTGCCGCGGAACCCATGGCCTCCCTGATAGCGGCCTGTAAAGAACTGGAGAAACCGGCGGCGGACCGGCCCGCCATGCTTGCGGCCTCCCTGCTCCTGGGTTTTCCCTGGGCGGACTGCGAATACAACGCGGTTACCGTTCTTGTTTCCGCCTTTGAGGAAAACAGTGATACTGCGGACAGGGAGGCCCGGAAATTAGCGGAAGAATTCTGGCGGCGCCGGGGGGAATTCAGTTTCCGCACGGAACACTACAACTCTAAAGAATCCATGGCCGCCGCCTACAAGGCTGTCCTGGAAAAAGGGGAACGGCCGGTCTTTGTTTCCGATTCCGGGGACAACCCCACCGCGGGGGCCGCAGGGGACGCAACAGAACTGTTGGAGGAGATTCTCGCCACACCGGAACAGGCCGACAGGCTTCCCACCCCCCTGCTCTACTCCGGCTTCTACGATGAACCGGCGGCGGCGGCCTGCCTCAAGGCCGGGGAAGGGGCGGAACTGGACATCACCCTGGGGGGCAACTGGGACCGGCTCAACGGCAGGAAAATCCCCCTCAGGGTAAAGGTAAAAAAGATCGCCCCCGGTTTCGGTCCCTACCATTCGGATCTGGCCCTGGTGAGCTGCCGTAACATCCTTATCAGCATCACGTCAAAACACATAGGGTTTGGCGATGAAAAGCTGCTCCCCGCCCTGGGGATCAACGCGGCGGATTACTGCCTGGTGGCGGTCAAACTTGGCTACCTGGAACCCTGCTTCCGGAGCATTGCCGCCAGGGCCATTATGGCGACATCCCGGGGCTGCTCCAACGAAGTCCTGGAAACCATTCCCTACCGCAAGGTACGGCGTCCCATATACCCCCTGGACAAGGACATGGAATGGCATGCCTAGTATCCCGGCCCGATTAAACCTGTAAGTCTGGGCGCATCCCCGCTTCGCGGGGACCGGGCTATCGCTGCAATTCCTCAGCCCCTGCGGGGCTTCCGGTATTTCCGCTCTATCCCTTGCGCGCTTCGCTGTGTGATACGGTTTTCCGCCAAGACGCCCCAAACCGGTATTAGCGCAGGCAGCTTTCGTAGAGTTCGGCGTATTTTTTTGCGGATCTTTCCCAGGAAAAATCTTTCTTCATTCCCCGCAGCCGCATGGCCTCGATCTGGGGCCGCCGGTTGTACCAGGCCCAGACCGCCCAGCCCACGGTGTTGTATATGGCCTGGGGATTCAATTCATCAAACATGAAGCCTGTACCTTCCCCGGTTTCCTGGTCAAAATTTTCTACGGTGTCCGTAAGGCCCCCGGTATTCCGCACAATGGGAAGGGCGCCATAGGCCTGGGAGTACATCTGATTAAGGCCGCAGGGTTCGTAGAGGCTGGGCATAAGAAAAAAGTCGCTCCCCGCCTCAATAAGGTGGCTTAGGTCTTCCCGGTAGCCGATATGGCAGCGGAAATTGGGAAGCCGGGAGGCAAGGCTTTTGACTTCATTTTCGCACCAGGATTCCCCGGACCCTAAAAGGACGAATTGGATTTTCATATCCTGACAAATGGACCAGGCGGAACCGTGGCCGGGGCCGAAAAGCTGGCCCACCCCCTTTTGTCCGGTAAGGCGGGTGATCATGCCGATCAGGGGCAGGTCCTTGTCCCGGGGAAGGCCAAAAGAATCCTGCAGGGCCTCCTTGGCCCTGGCCTTGCCTTTGGCGGCGTTTGAAACGGTATATTTTTGGGGGATATAGCCGTCCCCGGCGGGGTTCCACACCGCGGTATCAATGCCGTTGAGGATTCCCGAATAATCGGCGGAGCGGTAGCGCAGCACCCCGTCCAGGTGGAAACCATGGGCCTGGGTTTTGG
This sequence comes from Treponema sp., assembly GCA_031258265.1. Classification (GTDB taxonomy): domain Bacteria; phylum Spirochaetota; class Spirochaetia; order Treponematales; family Breznakiellaceae; genus JAISFT01. The sequence goes on from JAIRNB010000106.1 coordinate 2,877, forward strand.
TTTCCTCCGCATAATGGGGGGAAACGGTGTTCAGCTTGTCGGCGCTGTAGAGGCCGGCCTTGAGGAGGTTCATCATATCCCAGTCCTCAAAGCCCGCGTTATAGAACACATCCCAGCCCAGGCCCGCGTACGCATAGTTGTCCTTGCCGTAGATTCCCTGGTAGCCCAGGTTGTGGACGGTCAAAACCGAGGCGGTTTTGAAGAATTCCCCCTCTTTTCCCATGGGCCGTTCCCAAAATTTAAGGTACACGTTCACCATGGCGGAAGGCCAGTCGTGGGAGTGGAGAATGTCGGGGAACCAGTCGATTTTCCGGCAGAGTTGAAAGGCGGAACGGCAGAAAAAGGCAAAACGCCGGGGGTTGTCCAGGAAATCCGGCTCCCAGGGGGTTCCGTAAATCCCCTCCCGGCCAAAAAACTGCTCATGGTCAATGAAATAGACCGGGATGGGGCGCTTACCGGAATCGGGCAGGACGGCGCTGTAGATGGCGCACCACTCCTCCCTACCGCCCATGGGGACTCCCACCGGACCCTCCAGTAAGTCCAGACCGGCGCGGTCGATATTGTAATAGCGGGGCATGACAATCCGTACATCATGCCCCAGCTTCGCCAGGGCAATGGAAAGGGCGGAAACCATGTCCGCCAGGCCTCCGGTTTTGGCATAGGGCTGGGCCTCGCTGGAGACCATAAGAATTTTCATAACACTCCGTTCAGGACGCTTCTCTCTTAGAATTTTTCCACCGTGGCAAGGCCGTTCTCTTTGATGATGCTAAGCCCTTTGTCGTGATCCGCCAGCTTGAAGACCACCACCGCCTTGCCCACTTTTCCTTCCAGGGAGGCGTAGAGGTACTCAATATTTACCTGGGACTGCCGGAAAAGCTCCATGATCTGGGCCAGACTCCCCGGACTGTCATTGATCTCCACCGCCGCCACATCGGAAACCCTGGTGGTAAAACCCCCATGGCCCAGGGCCTGCAGGGCGTCATCGCATTTGTCCACGATAAGCCGCAGAATACCAAAGTCCGCGGTATCCGCGATACTGATGGCCCGGATGTTGATCCCCGCATAGGCCAGGGTCCTGGTCACTTCCGCAAGCCGGCCCGCGTTATTTTCCAGGAAGACCGAAATTTGTTTGATACCCATGCTATTCCTCCTATATCTTCCGGTTGTCAATAACCCGCCGGGCTTTACCGATAGACCTTTCAATGGTCTTGGGCTCCACCAGCTTTACCTTAACCGAGATTTGAAGCCGGCTCTTCATTACATTCTCGATTCGGTTCCGAAGCACTTCAAGGCCCCTGGTTTCATCGCTGAAAAATTCTTTCTTAACCTCCACCTGGAGTTCCACATCGTCCAGGTGGCTTTCCCCCCGGTTTATCACGATAAGATACTGGGGTTCGGTGCCTTCTATCTCGATAAGGGCCTGCTCAATCTGGCTGGGGAATACGTTGACCCCCCGGATGATAAGCATGTCGTCGGTACGGCCAAAAAGCCGGTGCATCCGCACGGTGGTCCTGCCGCAGGAGCAGGGTTCGGTTATCAGGTAGGTGATGTCCCTGGTACGGTAACGGAGCAGGGGGGTACCCTCCTTGGTAAGGGTGGTAAAGACCAGTTCCCCCTTCTCCCCCGGGGGCAGGACCTTCCCCGTTTCAGGATCGATGATCTCCGGGTAAAAAAAGTCTTCGTTAATGTGGAGGCCGTCCTGGGCTTCACATTCAAAGGAAACCCCGGGGCCGATGATCTCCGTAAGGCCATAAATATCATAGGCCTTCATGCCATAGCGGTTTTCAATCTCCTTCCGCATGTTCTCGCTCCAGGGTTCCGCCCCAAAACAGCCCTTACAAAGGGGGAGTTTACGAAGGTCGATACCGGCATCCGCCGCCTCCTCCGCCATGTAGAGGGCATAAGAGGGGGTGCTGGTAAGGAGGGTGGAACCAAAATCCTGCATCACCATAAGCTGCCGGGCGGTATTGCCCGAAGACATGGGCAGTACCTCCGCGCCGATGGTTAAGGCCCCGTAGTGGGCCCCCGGACCGCCGGTAAAAAGACCGTAACCATAACAGTTCTGTACGATGTCGTCTTTGGTACAGCCTGCGGCCGCCATGGTCCGGGCCATGGATTCCCTCCAGATGTTAATGTCCTTCATCGTGTACTCGTCTACCACCGGCTTGCCGGTGGTACCGGAACTCATGTGGACCTCCACAATCCGGTCCTTTGGACAAGCCAAAAGACCGTGGGGGTAGTTAAGCCGCAAATCGTCTTTGGTAGTAAAGGGCAGCCGCTCAATGTCCTTTAAGGTATGAATATCTACGGATTTTATCCCCAGGGAGTCCATTTTTTCCCTGTAAAAAGCCACATTGGTGTAGAGCATCTCCACCAGATTTTTGAGGCTGGCAAGCTGGAGTTTTTGCCGCCCCGCGCTTTCCATACATTCGTATTCCGGATTAAAAATCATAATACCTTCCTTTATTCGTTTAGATTAAGCTGCGGAATGTTTATTTTATCAGCAAAGCAGGCTGTTGAGAAGGGTAAAAAAAGTTATAATTGGTAAAAGCTATGAGAAGGGCGTCGTCTCACCGGACTTTGCAGATTATTTTAGGAGTCTTCACCGTAGTTTTAGGGGGAATCGCGTTTGTGGTCCTGCTCCGCCCCGAGGGTCTGGAGCCAGGGCCCCTGCGGATAGATCTGCGGGATTACCCGCTTTACATAAAACGGGGTTTTTACCGGGAGGATATAAACCGCGATCCTTCTCCGGTTTCCTGGGACGCGGTACTGCCTGGGGGAGAGAAAAAACCCGCTATAGTAGGGGACCTCCTAAAGAACGAAGTTCGCCGGCCCTTTCTTTCCCCCTGGGGCGGCAAGGAGGAGGAGTTTACCTTTTTTATTTCCTTTCCGGTGGACGCGGCCCGGATGGATTTACTAAGGGGGGATTCCCTGGTTTTTCCGGGCCTCTTTCTTTCCGGCATCGGTGATAACTGGGAGATCTACCTGAACGGGAGCCTTGCGGCCTCTCAGGTATTTTTAGACGGCGAAGGGCGGATTACGGATCACCGGGCATGGCGCGGCGTTGCCCTTCCCCTGAACCGCGAACTGTTCAGGGAAGGGGATAACTACCTGGCTATGCGGATCATCGGGTCCCCCTCCTACAATTCCAGCGGTCTTTTTTATGTATCCTCCTACCACATTGACGACTACCGGATTACATCGGCCCAGGCCCGGGATTTGGGGGCCCTTATCTGTTCCGCCGTGTATGTCTTTGTGGGGCTTTTACATCTTTTGCTTTTCTATATGCGGCGAAAGGTGCCGTACAATCTCTACTACGGCCTTTTTTCTATCGCGGTGGGTATCTATTTTCTCTGCAGAAATCCTATTATTTACGGATTTATCAGCAATTCTAATACGGCGTTCCGGCTTGAATACATCTCCCTTTATTGGCTGGCCTTTCTTTTAGGGGCCTTCCTGGAGGAACTTGGCAATAACCGGCTGAATCTTGTGCTAAAGGCCGATGGTATTTTTTGCGCCGCCCTTTCCCTGGGTTCCTGTGTTTTTTCCATCGAATTTGCCGAGGACGCCCTGCTCCTGTGGCAGATCGCCGGCGTAGCTTTTTTCTTATACTTTGTCGTCCACGCGGTAATTATTTCATTTGTCAGGCAGACGCTGGCGGCAAAAAAAGAGACGTTCCGGGATCAGAAAAATTCCGCGTTAAAGGCCGTTGTTCACAGCCTCGTATATACACCCCTGGGGAATATCGTTGTCATTATTTTTATTTTGGCCGTAACTTCGGCTTATGACACGACAAGCTCCCTTTTGTTCCATACCGGGGCCGTCTATACCCGGTACAGCTTTTTTATCTTTAACGTCTTTTCCTCCCTGGTGCTGGCCAAACACCTGGCCAGTTCCTATAACCAGGCCAGCGAACTTAACAGGGTCCTGGAAGCCACCGTGGCGGAGCGGACCAGGGCCCTGGCTGAACAGGTGAAAATAGCGGAATCCGCATCCCGGGCCAAAAGTGAATTTATGGCCACCATGAGCCATGAAATTCGCACCCCCCTTAATGCCGTTATCGGCCTGTCGGATATAGAGCTTCGCAAGAAGCTGGACCCCGATACCTTCCAGGCGATCAGAAAGATCCGCAGTTCCGGTACAACCCTCCTGGGGATCATCAATGACATTCTGGACATTTCTAAAATTGAGGCGGGAAATTTCGAGATTATCCCCGCAGAGTACAGTACGGCGGCCCTGCTGAGTGATGCGGCCAGGCTTAATGCGGTGCGTATCGGTGATAAGCCTATTACCTTTGAACTTGATGTGGACGAAGGGCTGCCCAGAAAATTTTTTGGCGATGAGCTGCGGATAAAACAAATATTGAACAACCTCCTTTCCAACGCCATTAAATACACAAAAAAGGGGAAAGTACAGCTTAAGGCCTACCAGGATAAGAACAGCGCCCTGGTTTTCCGGGTAAGCGATACGGGAATAGGAATACGAAAAGAAGATATGGGCAGGCTTTTTACCGAGTACAGCCAGCTTGATACCAAGGCTAACCGGAAAATAGAGGGTACGGGCCTGGGCCTTGCCATTACCCGGATGCTTTTGGACTTGATGGGGGGGGCCATTACGGTGGAAAGCGAATATGGCAAAGGCTCCATTTTTACCATTCATATTCCCCAGCGTGTGGTTGATCCCGCCCCCCTGGGCGGGGAATCCGTGGAAAAACTCAAGGCCCTTGAGTATTTTGACAGCGATGAGGAGGAACGAATTGTCCCCGCCTCCATAGACGGCGGTGTCCGGGTCTTGGTGGTGGATGACGTGGATATTAACCTGGAAGTAGCCAAGGGACTCATGGAACCCTACGGCCTTATTGTGGACACGGTCCTGAGCGGCAAAGAGGCGATAGAAAAAATAAGAAACGGGGAACCCCGTTATGACATGATCCTTATGGACCACATGATGCCGGAAATAGACGGCATAGAGGCGGTGCGGATCATCCGCAAGGAAATTGATTCAGAGTATGCCCGGAATATTCCCATCGTTGCCCTTACCGCCAACGCCCTGGCGGGGAACGCGGAAATGTTCATGGAGAAAGGTTTCAACGGTTTCCTCTCCAAGCCCATCGAAATTAAACCCCTGGATGAGACGCTTAAAAAACTGGCGGGAAAACCGGGGATTCTTGATCCGGCTTAAACGCTGCGGCGCTTGACTGTCTTTCCCTTAAAATGCCATACTAAGAATGTATATTTCAAAGGAAGTGAGGCCGGACCTTCAATGGTCCGGAGAATCCTCCGCTATCCCGTAACTGTGACCGGGGATAATTCCGTCATAACAGCCACTGGCCGGACATGGCCGGGAAGGCTGACGGAATGGGGTTGGCCGCTAAAGGGGCCGCCTACCCGCAAGCCAGGAGACTTTGGTATACAGGAGATTTCTCCGTTTTTCCCGCGGCTTCGTGGATTGGGCCGGGGAAACTTGATGTCCACTAATTTAGTTAGACCGGGGATTCATGCCCCAAAGCGGCGGCGTTCTTTTTTTGTGGTAAGAACAGCGCCCTGTCCGCAATGTAACCGGTTTTGTGGACAGACACTAACAATGCAGGAGTTTTTTATGGCCGTAAAAACATTGATCACCGGATTCCCCCGGATAGGAGAACAGCGGGAACTTAAAAAGGTTCTGGAAGATTACTGGGCCGGCAATATTTCCTTTGATGAAGTGGAAAATACCGCCCGGACGCTGCGGAAAAAGCATTGGCGCTTACAAAAGGACGCGGGTATTGATTTTATCAGTTCCAATGACTTCAGCCTTTATGACAATATGCTTGACACCATAGTAATGCTCAACGCTGTCCCGGAACGGTTTGCCGGAATAGGGGATAAAAACGAACGGTACTTTGCCATGGTCCGGGGAAATGAAAAGGCCGCCGCCATGGAAATGACCAAATGGTTTAATACCAACTATCATTTTATTGTACCCGAATTGAGCGATGACCTGATTTTCCGGCTTGACTCATCGAAGCTCCTCTGTGAATACCGGGAGGCAAAAGAGGCGGGGCTGACAACAAAAATTAACATCATAGGCCCTTTAACATTTTTGGAACTTTCAAAAACCAGGGACGGCGGTGATTCCTTTAAATATCTTCACAGGATAATGCCGGTTTACAGGGAACTGCTGGAGGAAATAGCAAAGCCGGGGGAATCCGTGTACCTGCAATTTGACGAACCCGCCCTTGTTAGGAATCCTTCCGGGGAGATCCTTTCGCTGCTGCGCCCGGTATACAGCGAACTGGCCGGGCTAAGCGATCATATTAACATTATCGTAACAAGCTATTTTGAACATTCCGTTGAGGCTACAAAGATCCTCGCTGGTACTCCTATCTGGGGTATCGGCCTTGATTTTGTGCATGGCCGCCGTAATCTTGAAGGTTTGGAAGCCGCCGCCGCCAAGACCCTTATCGCCGGCGTGGTGGACGGACGGAATATTTGGCGCAATGATATTTCAGCAAGCCTGGATCTGCTTAACCGCATACAAAAGGTAATCCCCCAGGACCGGATCGTTGTTTCCACAAGCTGTTCCCTCCTGCACAGCCCCTACTCGATAAAAAATGAAGGCCAGGGGGATGTCAAAAAATACCTGGCCTTTGCCTACGAGAAAGTAGAAGAAGTTTCCCTTCTGGCGCGGCTTTTTTCTTCCGGCCCCCTTTCCGCTGCCGAAGAATCCCTTATCGGGGAAAATAAAAAGAACCTGCTGCCCGGTTCCGGCCCGAATCGGGCAAAAGACAATACGGCCAGGCCGGCGGAACCCGGCGGAAAAGCGCGGGAGGGAAGCTATGCGGAACGGAGGGCCATCCAGGAGAAGCGCCTGAATTTGCCGGTACTGCCAACCACCACTATCGGGAGCTTTCCGCAGACTTCCGAATTACGGAAAGCGCGGAACGATTATAAAAAGGGCCTCCTGCCGGATGCCGCTTATGAAGCGGTGATAAAAAAATACATTGATGACTGCGTTGTGTTTCAGGAAGAAATTGGGCTTGACGTTCTGGTTCACGGTGAACCGGAACGGAATGACATGGTGGAATATTTTGGTGAACTTCTCGATGGATTCCACTTTACCAAAAACGGCTGGGTCCAAAGCTATGGGTCCCGCTGCGTAAAACCGCCGGTTATTTTTGGTGACATCAGCCGCCCGGAACCAATGACGGTAAAATGGATAAGCTACGCCCAGGGCAAAACAAAAAAACCCATGAAAGGTATGTTGACCGGCCCGGTGACCATTCTTAACTGGTCCTTTGTCAGGAACGATATACCCCGGTCCGTGGTGGCAAAGCAGATTGCCCTCGCCCTTAGCGATGAGATCGCCGATCTGCAAAAGGCCGGTATTAAAATCATCCAGGTTGACGAAGCGGCCTTCCGGGAGGGCTACCCCCTTCGGAAGGAAAACACCGGCGGCTATGAACAGTGGGCCCTTGAGGCCTTCCGGCTTGCGGTAAGTTCCGCGGACAAGGCGACCCAAATACATACCCACATGTGTTACAGCGAATTTAGCGGTATCATAAAAACCATAGAGGCAATGGACGCCGATGTGCTTACCATCGAGACCGCCCGCAGCGGCAACAAACTTTTGGGCGTTTTCCGGGAAGCCGCCTATCAGAACGAAATAGGCCCCGGCGTATACGACATTCATTCCCCCCGGATACCACCGGCGGCGGAATTCCGGGAACAAATCATGGCCCGGCTTGAAGTCCTCGATAAACAGAAGATGTGGGTCAACCCCGACTGCGGCCTAAAAACAAGGCGATGGGAAGAGGTAAGGCCCGCGTTAAAAAACATGGTAGAAGCGGCGCTGGCGGTCCGTGGGGAAATCTCAGGGGCCATATCTTGAATCCGTATTTGCCCCGGGGAGGCTCATTCGGGAGTCCGGTTTAACACCCCGCCGTAAGCACAGCTTACGCGCTTTGCTCCGTGGAGGCTCAGCGGCGGGCTGCCAGAAATAAAACTACAGGTCCCGGGAACGGCTGTCGATAACCCGCTTGGCCTTGCCCTCCGATACGGGAAGACTCCCCCCCTCGTGAAGTTCCACCCTGGGGTTGATCGTTATTGAAGCCTGGATGGTCGAGCGAATCTTGTCCCGCAGGGCGTTGAGGGGCCGGGTGTCGTCCATGAAGATACTCGGTCCCACCTCCACTTTGACGGTAAGCCGGTCCAGGGCCCCTTCTTTTTCCACCACGATAAGGTAGTTATTCCCCACCTCCTTCATGGACATGACCACTTCTTCGATTTGGCTGGGGAAGACGTTCACCCCATTGATGATAAGCATGTCATCAGTACGGCCGGTGATCCGGTGGAGCCGGCGGTGGGTACGGCCGCAGGGACAGCCGCCGGTGTAGAAACTCGACAGATCCCGGGTACGGTAACGGAGGATCGGTGTGGCTTCCCGGCAGAGGCAGGTAAGGACCAGTTCCCCGGTTTCGCCGTCCCTTACCGGTTCCAGGGTGTCGGGATCGATGATCTCCCCAATGTAGCGGTCCTCCCAGAGGTGGAGGCCCTTCTTCGCCTGGCACTCAAAAGCCACCCCGGGGCCGTTCATCTCCGACAGCCCATAGGAATTGTACACGTCAATTTTCAGCAGCTCCTCGATCCGCCGGCGGGTATCCTCCGAGTAAGGTTCGGCCCCGGCAAAGGCTTTGCGGAGTCTAATGCTCTCCCGGCCGACCCCCTCCTCCCGCATCCTGGCCTCCACATGCAGCAAAAAACTGGGGGTAGCGTGAACCACGGTGGTGCCAAAGTCCTGCATCAGCCTGAACTGCCGGGTGGTATTGCCGGAGCCGGAGGGGATCACCAGCATCCCCACTTCCTCCCCCCCGGCGTGGAAACCCAGGCCCCCGGTAAAAAGGCCGTAGCTTATCATATTCTGGAATACATCGGTATTGTTACAACCGGTCCCGTAGATACAGCGAGCCACATTATCAGTCCAGCGTTTTATGTCGTCCCGGTTAAAGTAAATAGTGGTGGGGACGCCTGTTGTACCGCTGGAAGCATGGAGCCTTACCACTTCCTCCCTGGGGACGCTCAAAAAACCGTAGGGAAAACCCTCCCGGAGGTCCTGTTTGGTGGTATAGGGAATACGCCGCAGGTCCTCCAGGCTTTTTATATCGCCGGGGCTGTTGATCCCCGCCTTGCCCAGCCGTTCCCGGTAAAAACCGGTCCGCAGGGCCCAGCCGACGGCCTCTCGCAGCCTGGCAAGCTGCAGGGCTTCAAGTCCGGGACGGGGCATTGTTTCCATCTCCGAATTCCAATATTGATAATCCATGCCGGTTTTCTCCGTAACATCATGGATACAGGAAGCGGCGTTCTTTGTAAAGGAGAAGCGGCACAGTAACAGCAATTCTCAGTTTAATTAGTGTCTGTCCACAAAGTCGGTTACTTTGTGGACAGAACTTGCATTTGCTCCCGTTTTGTACCAAAACGGTACGCAAAGTGCATTTTTTAAGGAAGTCGCGGCATATATGCCGGATCCATAATGTGTCTACATTATGGACAGACTCTATTCTAAAAACCAAAAGACACCTGAGAAATTTACCTGGGGTCCTGCCGGCTGGGAAAAAGACGAGGCCCCTCCCCCTCCTTTTTCCCACCGCCACCCCATGTCACCTTTTCGGGGTGTCTTTTG
>JAIRNB010000136.1 GCA_031258265.1 Treponema sp.
CTACGATTGCCGGAGGGCGGGGGAGCTTTTCCCCATAGACGGGGACCTGGAAAAACCGGTGTGGAAAAGGGCGGAGAAGACCCGCCGTTTTGTTGACATGGTTACCGGTGAGCCGGCGCCCCTTAATACACAGGCGGCGGCCCTGTGGGACGAGAGGGCCCTCTACGTGGCCTACTGGATCGACGAGCCCGATGTCCGGGCCTCTTTTACCGAACGGGATTCCCTTGTCTGGTTTGATAACGATGTGGAACTTTTTTTTGACGGCGAGGACTGCTACTACGAATTCGAAATCAACGCCTTTAATACGGTTTACGAGGTGTTTTTTATTTACCAGGATGCCTTAAAAAGGGGGAGCCGCTTTGATCAGGCGGGCTTCGATCTGTACAGCCGGGATGTGGATGTATTGAGCGGCTTCCAGGACGCCGCCCGTTTCAGGAAACACCGGCGGGGGCGGCGCTGGGCCTTTATGGATTTTGATTTTCCGGGGCTCCAAAGCGCCGTGAAGGTCGAAGGGAAGATCAACGATCCCTCCCATATCGACAAAGGCTGGACCGTGGAGCTGGCCTTTCCCTGGGAGGGCTTTAGGATTCTAAGCCCCGGAAAGAAATTCCCCCCCGGTGACGGGGACAGTATCCGCTGGCAGTTGTTCCGTTTCGAGAATCTGCGGGCCAACGGCAGGGCCCTGGCCAGCGCCGGCTGGGCCTTGAACGAACACGGGGTCTACGATTCCCACATACCGGAGAATTTCGCTTACCTGCATTTTAAGAACTGACAGGATCTGCCGCTTCCCCGCGGGAAACAGTTGAAACCCAGGGAAGCGCAAGGGATTGGAGGGGCGCGTCAGACCCCAGGGGGTCTGCGCGGTCCGGCCTTAGACCGGTACCCAGACCGCCCCTTTTTCCGAACTTTCCACACATTTGCCGGTGAACCTTACCCCGTCTATGCCCATTTGAAGGTCCGGAAAGTCCAGGTCCTTTTCATCCAGGGCTTCCCCCTTTTTCTGTTTGATAAGGGCGCCGATGTAGGTCCGGTAGATGTTTGCCAGGGCTTCAAAGTAGCCTTCCGGGTGGCCCGAGGGGAGCCGGGAGTAGGACTGCGCCTGGGGGTAAAAGGGGTCTTTTGCCCGGGACAAGAGGGCGTTGGGCTGACCAAAGCGGGAGAGCCAGAGGTAGTTACAGGCTTCCTCGTTCCAGTCCAGGGCCCCCTTGGTGCCGAAAATACGAATCCGCAGGCCGTTGTCGTAGCCGGAGGCGATTTGGCTGGTCCAGTACACCCCCCTGGCCCCTCCCTGATATTCGAGCATGATCGTGGCGTTGTCTTCCAGGACCCGGTCTTTGCCAATTCTGTCCAGCCGGGCGCAGAGGGATTTGATCCGCAGGCCGGTGATATATGAGACAAGGCTTTCGATATGGGTGCCCAGGTCCCCCACGCTGTTGGATTTCCCCGCCAGGGCCGGGTCCGTCCGTGTTACCGCCTGTTTGCTGCCCTGTTTTTCCGCCGGGGGCAGGAGCCATTCCTGGGGATACTCGCCGTTGACACAGAGGATGTCCCCGATCTCCCCCCGGCGCACCAGTTCCCGGGCATGTTTGACGGTGACATTCCCCGTGTAAGTGTAGGTGACGGCGCAGAGGAGGTTTTTCTCCTTTGCCAGCTCCGCCAGTTCCCGGGCCTCCCCTTCCTCCACGGTAAAGGGTTTTTCGCAGACCACGGGGATACCCCGGCTTAAAAAAGCCTTGACCGCCGCGTAATGGGAAGTATTGGGGGAGACCACCACCGCAAAGTCGATGCCGTCACTCCGTTTTGCCTCCTCCGCGGCCATTTCCTCAAAACCCGGATACAGCCGGTCCTGGGCTATGCCCTGGGCCGCCCCGGTGATCAGGGTCCCCTCCGGGGAACGGGAAAAGCAGCCCGCCTTCAGTTCCCCAAGGCCCTCCGAGCGGATAGAACGCCGGTGGACATCGCCGATAAAGGAACCCGGGCCCCCTCCCACCATGCCGTAACTAAGTTTCCCCGCAGGCACATATTCCGCGCTGGCTTCGATCATCACTGCCTCCTTGGCCCGGCGCCGGTCCGGGACCCCCCCAATTCTAAAACTGTAAAGTTCCTCTGCGCAAGGCCGATACAAAAGACAGGGAGGGTAACACCCCCTGAAAAGATATAGACGGTGCGCAGCGGATTATGTCCGAACGTCCAGGCGCACCGTCTTTTTTTGTCTGAACACCCCTGCGGCGAATCCCCCCGGCCCTGTTTTGAAGAATTTTTAGGCAGTCTTCACCGAATCAACGGGACAAAGCTTCTTGATTCTCTTTTCCGCCGGTGTTTATGCTTGCTATGCGGCGGCCGTCAAGGGTCCAAATAGGAGCAGGACTAAGCCGGTTTTCCGGGTAGAGTGCAGCGGGTTCAAATCCCGCCGGGCGGCCGCCGCGATTTTTTATGGCGTGTATGATCGCGTCCATAAACCGGCTTTGTGGACGGACTGCGCGGACCCCCCGCCCCGGTATGCGGGGTTGGGGGCGGAGCCCCGGAGGCGGGGGGGTGGCCGGAATGGACCGGAGCGCCGGGCCGGAGGCCCGGCGGGAGGACCATGAAGGCCAGGGGGGGCCAGAAAAAAAGCCGCCCGCCGGAGGCGGACGGGCTAGGGGCCAGGGACCCGGAGGGTCCCGTTTGTCCGGGGAAGCGGGCCCCCCCTACAGTATCCCCGCTTGACACCCCGTATACGCCTATACGCCGCGCTATGTGAACCGGAACAGGATAGGTAAGCCCCGCTTGGGGCGGGTATAGGCCCCCCGGCGAATCAAAAATCCCCGTAGCGGTAGAACCGTAGTTTCAGCTCCCGGACGGTTTTGAACAGGAAGTCCAGCCGGCGGGGGCTGATTCCCCAATCGGCGTCTTCGTCAATCGTATGGGTGGTCAGGGGCACGATGGAATCCCCGCCGATAAACTTGGCGGCCCGGAGCATCATGGTTAGGGCGGTTTCAAATTCCGCATCGGTCTTGTAGATGATGTTGTCCAGCGATATGGAAGCGATATACCCCGCTTTAAGGGCTTCCCGGTTATAGAGGTGGTAGCGCACGCCGAATCCCCGCTGAACGGTAAAGGCGGCGGCCAGGGCCTCCCGCATCCAGGGTTCCGAAAAGCCGAAGGGGTAGGCAAAGGAACGCAGGGGAACCCCGGCCTCCCTAAAAGCTTCCACCGCCCCCAGGGTCTCCTCAAAGAACTTTTCCCGGGAAACCCTGGGCAGGTTTAGGTGGTTCATGGAGTGGTAGCCGATGTCGTGTCCCCGGGCCAGGGCTTCCGTACAAAAAGGCGAATAGCCGCCGATGACAAAAAAAGTGATCTTTGCCCCGTACTCGTCAAAAAAATCGAAATATTCCCGCCATGTGTCCAGGTAATCGTCATCCAGGGACAGGAGTACCCCCGACTCTCCGGGAAAGATCGTCCAGATCAGGGTGTCCGCCAGGCGCTCGCCGCCCCCCGCCTCCTGAACAATAAAATCTACCTCCCAGCGGCCGCCGGGAATGGGCCGGATGCCCCCTAAATTATAGATAACCCGGAAGCCTTCCCAGTCCGCCATGACGGCAATCGTCGAATCCTCGGCCTGGAGGAAGTATTTCGTCAGCGCCGGATCGTCGCTTTTTACCCGCTGGGCGAGCTGTTCAATGGGCCGGAGAATCCGGACCGGCGCCGGAAAGGTTTCCACCGCCGGGGGCGGCGGCAGAACAGCGGGACGGCTGGCGCAGGACATGAGGACCAGGACGCAGGACAGGGAAAAGCCGTAAAACAGGGATCGGCGGTTCATATCTGGTATAATTGTAGTACGCCGGCGGTATTAAGGCCGCGAATTTTACCGCGATTTCTGCCCGAAATTCTGTTCCGCGCCGATCAAGGA
>JAIRNB010000145.1 GCA_031258265.1 Treponema sp.
CGGGGAGATGGCCTGGGGGCTTGTGGAACAGGACGCTATCCCCAGCGTAAGAACGAGTCCCCATAAGACGAAGCGGGGGAATGGCCGGGAAGTAAAAATAGTCATAGGTTCATATACCACGGCGGGGTTTCAAGATCAATGCGCCCGCCGCAGACCTCCGTTTGGACAGGATCTGTCCATAATATAGACATCGCATGGATAAAATCCTTTACATTGGCGGCTCCCCGCCCAGCCGGGTTTTGGAGCAGCCTGCTGTATAAACCAACGAAGCGCCCTAATGGTTCCGAAAAACTATGTACAATGCCCATAATTTGCTTTTTAATGGGACTATGCGGGAAATTGAAGGCGGAGTATGCGCCCCCCGGGGTTTCAGGGCGGGGGGCATTTGGTGCGGTATAAAGGCGGGTTCCCGGAAGCGGGACTTGGCCCTGATCTACGCGGATAAGCCCTGCGCCGCGGCGGCCATGTTTACCACTAACCGGGTCAAGGCCGCCCCGGTCCTGGTGACTCAGGAACATCTGGCGGGAGGGGTCCTGCGGGCGGTGATTGCCAATTCGGGGAACGCCAACGCCTGCACCGGGGAAGCGGGGCTAGCCGCCGCCCGCCGTATGGCGGAACTGGTGGCCGGGGAATTTGCCATCAAAGCGGAGGAGGTGGCGGTGGCCTCCACCGGAGTTATCGGGGCGCCCCTGCCTATCGCCGCTATCGAAAGCAGCGTCAGTTCCCTGGCGGACAGCCTCCATCCCGGCGCCGTCGGCCATGAGGCGGCCCTGGAGGCGATCATGACTACCGATACCCGGAAAAAAGCCGCCGCCCTGGAGATTGAGGTTGGCGGCAAGGCCCTGCGCCTGGGGGGTATGGTCAAGGGTTCCGGGATGATACACCCCAACATGGCTACCATGCTCTGCTTTATCACGACAGACGCGGCGATTAGCCGGGAATTGCTGGACCGGGCCCTGCGCCGGGCGGTGGGCCATTCGTTTAACCGGGTCACCGTGGACGGGGACACCTCTACCAACGATACAGTCATTGTCATGGCCAACGGGGAGGCGGGAAATGCCCCTATTGATACCGGAGGGCCGGACTATGTCCTGTTCGCCGAAGCCCTGGAAGCCCTCTGCGTCAAACTTGCCCGGGCCATGGCCCGGGATGGAGAAGGGGCCACCCGGCTTGTCACCGTAAGCCTTAACGGGGCGGCGGACGAGGGGGCTGCGGAACTTCTTGCCAGAACGGTGGCCGCTTCCAGCCTGGTCAAGGCCGCCTGTTTTGGGGCGGACGCCAACTGGGGCCGGGTTCTCTGCGCCCTGGGTTACGCCGGCGTGGATTTTGATCCCGCCGCGGTGGATGTCCGTTTTGCCAGCGCCGCCGGGGAGATTTTAGTCTGTAAGGCCGGCGCATCCGTCCCCTTCTCCGAGGAAGAAGCCAAAAGGATCCTTTCCCAGGAGGAAATTGAAATTCGTATCGATTTGGCCGGCGGGGGAACCGGGAGCGCCGCCGTTTGGGGCTGCGATTTAAGCTACGATTATGTCAAGATCAACGGGGATTACCGGTCGTGATCCGCTTTTTGTTTTCGGAGTTTTATATCGGATAAAGGAGCGGCAGAGATGAGCAGCGCCGGGGAAGCGGAAATACTGGTCCAAGCCCTGCCCTATATCAGGAAGTATAGGGGCAGGACCATTGTAGTAAAATACGGCGGGGCCTCGATGATCAACGAGGGTTTGAAGGCCCAGGTAATCCAGGACATCGTTTTGATGAACTATGTGGGAATCCGGGTGATCCTGGTCCATGGCGGGGGGCCGGAGATTGAGGTCCTGCTCAAACGGCTGGGCAAGGAAAGCCGTTTTGTCCAGGGACTCCGTTATACCGACGGGGAGACCATGGAGGTGGTTCAGATGGTTCTCTGCGGTAAGTTAAACAAGGAAATTACCGCCCTCATTGAAAATGCCGGGGGAAGGGCGGTGGGACTCTGCGGCATTGACGGGGCCACCCTCAAGGCCCGCCGCTTGAAAGCCGCCGGCGGGGAAGACCTGGGGCTGGTGGGGGAGATCGAAGATGTGGATACCACCCTGCTTAATGCCCTGCTGGACAGCGGGATTATCCCGGTCCTTTCTTCCGTGGCCTTTGGCCTGGGGG
Source organism: Treponema sp. (assembly GCA_031258265.1). Classification (GTDB taxonomy): domain Bacteria; phylum Spirochaetota; class Spirochaetia; order Treponematales; family Breznakiellaceae; genus JAISFT01. The sequence continues at coordinate 2,134 of JAIRNB010000145.1, forward strand.
AAGACGCAGGCCGTTCCCTCAACGTGAACGCCGATACCGCCGCCGCGAAGCTGGCCGCCGCGGTAAAGGCGGAAAAACTCCTCCTGATGACCGATGTGAAGGGTATCCTGCGGGACATGGCGGACCCCGGTTCCCTTATCCAGGCGGCTACCCTGGCGGAACTGGAGAGTCTCAAAGAACAGGGGGTGGTAAGCAAGGGGATGATCCCCAAGGTGGACTGCTGCGCCCTGGCCCTTTCCGGCGGGGTAAAAAAGGCCCATATCATCGACGGCCGGGAACCCCATTCCCTTATTGTGGAACTCTTTACCGACCGGGGGGTGGGGACCATGGTAAGTCCGGCGTAGAAGTTTTTAGACGGGATTGTTTTGGTCTTATAATTGGAGGTGGGAAATGGCTGATGTGTTTATGAATACCTATCACCGGCTGCCGGTCTGTTTTACCCGGGGGGAGGGAGTCTGGCTGTTCGATACGGAGGGGAAAAAGTACCTGGACTTTAGCTCCGGTATCGCGGTGAACTGCCTGGGCCACGCCTATCCGCCGCTGGTTAAGGCCATCGCGGAGCAGGCGGCCCGGCTGAACCATGTGTGCAACTACTACCAGAGCGATGTGGCCGCCGCCTTTGCGGAAAAATTGACGGCCGCCTGCGCCCCCGCGGGGATGAAGCGGGTATTCCTGGCCAATTCCGGGGCGGAGGCCAATGAGGGGGCCGTCAAGATCGCCCGGAAGTATTCACTGCTTAAGCACGGCGTCAACCGGCACCGGATCGTAACCCTGCGGGGAAGCTTCCACGGCCGGACCATCACCACCCTCTCCGCCACCGGGCAGGATGTATTTCACAAGGACTTTGGCCCCTTTACCGAGGGCTTTAGCTATATTCCCGCCGGAGACATAAAGGCCCTGGACAAGGCCCTGGACGGAGATACCGTGGCCGGCTTCCTGGTGGAAGCTATCCAGGGAGAAAGCGGTATCAGGGCCCTGGAAACTGAGTATATCGCGGAGGCCGCCAAACTCTGCGCCGGGCGGGATATTCTTCTTATCTTTGACGAGGTCCAGTGCGGCATGGGGCGGACCGGCAGTTTTCTGGCCTGTGAAGCTTACGGCATTAAGCCCGATGTAGTTACCTTGGCCAAGGGCCTGGCAGGGGGAATTCCCGTTGGGGCGGTGCTGGCCGGGGAAAAAGCCGCGGAAATTTTACAGACCGGGGATCACGGCTCCACCTTTGGGGGGAATCCTATCGCCGCCGCCGCGGGCCTGGTGGTGCTGGAAACCGTCAACCGGAAACCCTTTCTTGAGGAAATTGCCCGCAAGGGAGAAAAGCTGCAATCCATAATCCGGGGCTGGAAGCACCCCAAGGTAAAAGAAGTAAGGGGCCGGGGGCTTATGGCCGCCGCGGATATTGAAGATGAGGCATGGCCTCTTCTGGAAAGGGCAGTAACCATGGCTGCCGGCACAAGACCCGGCCTTTTATTGTTAAGCGCCGGAAAAAACACCCTGCGCTTCCTGCCGCCCTACATTATCAGCGATGCGGAACTTGAGCAGGGTTTGGAAATATTACGGGGGCTTTTAGATTGAAAAAAATAATACACATTGATAACAGCGAATTTTTTCGCAAACTCATGAAAAACTTTCTTACCCAGGAAGGTTTTGAGGTTGAAAGTTTTAGTAACGCCGAGGAGGCCGGCATGGCTATCTCCGGGGGCCTGGCCTCCATGGTGATTTCCGGCCTTGCCTTTGCGGGCATGGAGGCGGAGGACTTTATCCGCCGGACCAAAGAGAACTACGCCGGGCCGCTGGTGGTTATCAGCTCCAGCCTTGATCCCCAAAAAAAGAGTTCCCTCTCAGGATTGGGGGTTAAGGCGGCAATCGACAAGTCCGGCCCCTGGCAGGAGAGCCTTAAAGCGGAACTGGCGGCCCTGTAACAAAAGCGGCTTCCCCAAAAAACCGAAGTTTTTGAACAACCCCTGTATCCTGACACGATTGAATTTAGGGATTTGGGCGCATTTTTTGCTGTCGCAAAAAACCGGGCTATCGCTGCAATTCCTCAGCTTTACCTGCGGTAAAGCTTCCGGTATTTCCGCTCTATTGGTCAGCTTGATTAGTACCGAAGGGACTAATCAAGCTATTCAAACC
>JAIRNB010000149.1 GCA_031258265.1 Treponema sp.
GCCTTTATGCGGGAAGACGGGAACACCCAAATTCTTGCGGCGGTAAACGCTTCAACGGAAACAGTGATACTGCGGATTCCCGCCGCCGTTCTCCTTTCCGGTAAAACCCGCTGGCGGGATCTTTTAAGCGGGGAAGAATTTTCCGCCTCCCCCGGTGGCATCTCCCTGCCTCTGCACCCGTCGTGGCTGCGGATTCTCGCATAGCCCCGCGATAGGCAAGCACAGGGGACTGACGCCGCGAATCCATAAGAGGGGGCAGCGGAGTAGACCGGACCGGGCGAAGCCCGGGAGGACTACGGAGTGAGGGGGGGCCGGGATGAAAAAAGGCCGCGCCTTGGGGGCCGGAGTCCCGGTATTTGGAACCCGTGTGCCCCCCCTATAAAAATGAAAACCCGTAAACACGGCAGGCTTCTAACGCCGCCAGTATTCCGGCATGAGCATTACAAAGATAGTCCAAAGTTCCAGCCGTCCGGCGATCATAAAAAAGCTAAGTCCCCATTTGATATAATCGGGGGAAGCGGCGATGGCGGCGCCGCTGTTGAGTTTTCCCAGCCCCAGGCCGATGTTGCCCAGGCATATCAGGGCGGCGTTAAGAGAATCCCAGGGTTCCAGTCCGCCGCTGGTTGTCAGGAGGAAGGAGGCGGCCAGGGTGGCGAAGTAGAGAAAGACAAAACCCGCTACCCCGTAGACTACGTCCTTCCTGCCCACTTTACGGTTAAGCCGGATATTGAAAACTCCCCGGGGGTACAGGAGGCGCCGGGCCTCGTTTTGCGCCTGCTTAAACAGCACGACCCAGCGGACTACTTTGATTCCCCCGGCGGTGGAACCTGAACAGCCCCCCACAAACATCAGGAGAAGGAGAATCCCCTGGGCCAGGGGGGGCCACAGGTTGTGATCGGCGACTAAAAGGCCGCAGGACGAGGCTATTGATGAGCAGTGGAAAAAAGCCTGGCGGAGGGCGGTGGCAAAGTCCAGTCCCGAAGAATACAGGGACAGGGTGGTGATCAGGGCGGCGATCCCCAGGATGCTGATGTAGGCCCGGCCTTCGCTGTTACGGAACACATCCCGGATTTTGCCCCGCAGAAGCTGGTAGATCAGGGCAAAGTTGTAGCCGGCCAGGATCATAAAAATAATGCAGACCCATTCGATAAAGGGCGAGGAGTAGGCGGCGATGCTGCTGTTCCGGGAGCTGAAGCCCCCGGTGGCTATGGTGGAAAAAGCGTGGAATACCGCGTCAAACCAGCTCATGCCCCCCAGAACTAAAAGGGCCGTGAGCAGGATTGTCAGACCCAGGTAGAGAAAACAGAGAATCTTTGCGGTGGCGGTGATCTTGGGGGTGATCTTTTCCTTTTCCGGGCCTGTGGTTTCCGCCTTGACCAACTGGAAGCCCCCAATCCCCAAGAGGGGGAGCAGGGCCACGGTAAGCACCACAATCCCAATGCCCCCCAGCCAGTGAGTCATACCCCTCCACAGGAGCAGGGAACGGGGCAGGATCTCCACATCGGCAAAGAGGGAGATCCCCGTGGTGCTGAAGCCGGAGACGCTTTCAAAGATCGCGTCCACAAGGCGGGGCATGGCCCCGGAAAGCCGGAAGGGGAGGCTCCCCAGGAAGCATGCGATGATCCAAAAAAGAAAGACCAAAAGAAAACCCGCGGCGGTGGAAAAACGAATCCGTTGTTTCCGGGTAAAAATAAAAAGAACCGGCAGGGCCAGGGGCAGGGGGGCGGCCATGGAAATTCCAAAGCTCCGGATCATCCCGTCTTCCCGCAGTATTACTGCGGCGATCAGCGGGGCGGCCATGGAAAGGGATATAAAGACCGTGAACAGGGCCAGGAGACGGAGTTCCCCGCCGATGCCTGGGAACAGGGGCCGCTTTTCTTCCAGGGGTTTTCCGGTCCACCCGGTTTCTCCGGTCCGTCCGCTCTCTCCGGTCTGGCCGGTTTCTCCGGCCTGTCCGCCCTCTCCGGCCTGTCCCGGCGGCGCTAAAGTTCCACGGCGAAGAATTTTTCTATCTCCTTTTCGCTGCCATGCTTGGCGATGACGGCCACCCGGTCCCCGGCCTTAAATACATAATCCCCCCGGGGGATAAACGAGTCCCCGCCCCGGTTTGCCAGCATTACAAGGCCGCCGGAGTTTACGCGGAACTTGGTAATCGGCTTCTCCGCCGCCTCCGCCTCCGGGGCAATTTCGATCTCGTAGATACCGATGCCCTCGTCCCCAATCCGGTGGACCCCCCGGAGGGCGCTCCCCGAAAGCCGGGAAATAATCGAATCCACCACCACCTGTCCCAGGGGAACCACCACATTAACCCCCAACTGCCGGGCAATAATGCCGTATCCGGCGCCGGAGGCCAGGGCAATAGCCCGGCGGACTCCCCTGGCTTTCAGGTACACCGCGGCAATGATGTTAAGTTCCTGCCGCTCCGTGGCGGTAATGATCAGATCCAGATCGTTTATCCGCTCTTCCGCCACAAAACTTTCATCGGAAATATCTTCGTTTAACACCAGGGCTTCGGGGAAACGGGCGGACAGTTCCTTGCAGAGGTTGTAATCCTGTTCGATGATAACGATTCTACGCTGGCTTTTGGGGCGCAGGGTTTTAAGCAGAGAAAAAAGTCTCTTTCCCCTGCCGGGAGTATTAGGAATATTAAAGGGTTCCGCCAGCTCATCCTCCTGTTTCTCCGGGTGGATCAGCCCTTCGGCAATCAGAGTCCCTATCTGGCCGCCCCCCACAATGCCAATCCTCCTCAGCGCCGGACCGCCCTGACCGGCAAGCTTAAAGACGGCCTCCGTGTCTTCCCCCCTGGTAAAGATGTGGACCCGGTCCCCCGCCGTCAGAACCGTGGTTCCGCCGGCAAGAAAACTTTTGCCCCCCCGTTCCACCAGAGTCACCAGACTCTCCCCCGGATACACCCTCCGGTAGTCGATCAGGGAAAGGCCGTCCAGGGGACTCCCCGCGGCAATATCCACGGAACCCAGCTCGTAGGGAGTCCCCGGAAAGGCCAGCACCTCCCCAATGGCCCCCCGGTCAACGGCGTTAAGCACCCAGCGGGCGGCCTCCACATCGGGGTGGATAAAATGGTCAATCCCCAGCACCGCTCCCCCCGGAACACCCCCCGCCGAAGCGGATTCCCTTTCCGTATGACGGAAGCGGATGTATTCACTGTTCCGCACCCTGGCAATCTTCACAAGCCGGGGATACCGGGAAGCCGCGAGACCGCAGATAATCATGTTAAGCTCGTCGGAGTTGGTAACGCAAACCAGAGCATCCGCCTTGCCAATCTCCGCCTCCTCCAGAACACTAAAACTGTTGCCCTCGTCGTTGATCACCAGACAGTCAAGCCGGTTCGACGCATGCCGGGCCCGTTCCTCGTTGGCTTCGATCAGGGACACATCGTGGTTTTCCTGCACCAGCCGCCGGCACAGCGAAAAGCCGACCCGCCCCGCCCCCACTACGACAATCCGCATAGCAGCTCCGCTTCCACGCAGTCCAAAAATTTCATGGCCTTAATTCTAAAGCTAAAATCAAGAGGGGGGAAGCCTCCCCCCACGTTGCAGCCCGGCTTAGGCCGGTCTTCCACTTCCCCCCTCAACGGGGCGGAACGCCGCGGACAGCGCCGCATAGACAAAGTTTCCGGGACAAACTCCGCCGGGCGGCCCCGTAACGCCCCGGCGCCGGGACCCTAATAAAATTTTCTCCAATTCCGATATAGAAAGGGAGGGGTAAAGAAATGAACCGTGGACCCTTATCCGCCACCATTATGCCCAGCATCGGCTACGCCATGAGCGCCGGCCGCGGCCTGGGGGGCAGAATGTCCCTGCCCGTGGCCCCCGCCATGTATATCTACTCCCACTTCCGCCACGTTTCCGGCACCCCCGCCCCGGAAGGTACCCAGGGAGTCGCCATCAGCAAGCTTAAAATCCTCGATGTCCTCATTGAACAGCTCAGCCGCATCAAGAAACAGGGCAATGAGGCCCCCCTCAGCGCGGAGGCCGTCTCCCCCGAGCGGATCGACGCCCTCATAGAACAGTATGAGCAGCAGATCCGTTCCACCCAGGCCGCTTCCCAGGCCCTCGCCTTTAGCCCCATGCCCCAGACCGGGGCGGTCTTCAACCTGGTGGCTTAAAAGCCGCGCAAGAATAGAGTTGTTCAAAAACTTCAGTTCTTGAACAAGTCCAATGAGCCGCCGCAGGGCAAGCGCGGGGTATTCAATCTCCACAGTCCTTAACATTGGTAACATTAGACTTATTCAGGGTTTTAGAAAAATGTTTTAGAAAAAACGATCCAAGGTCCGCTTTTTCGGGTAAAATCGAGGCAGCCGGACAAGCAAAGCTTGCCGGAGATACGTTTTACCTGTTTCCCAAAACAGAAGTTTTGGGAAGATCCGGTTTATTCGAGGGGGGTCTAATACCCCGCTCCTCTGGGGCGGTTCAATTCCCAGCCGATGATGGCGGGGTGCAGACCCCCAGTATAAAAGGAGAAAAGTCCGCAGGACTTTTTCTTCTCGACCGAAGATACTCCGCCGCTCTGCGGTGGAGTTCTTCATAGGAGGTTTTAATGAACGGTGGTAAAGGGATGAATGAGCCGTCTAAAATTGTTGGGCAGTTGACTCTGGAAGAAAAGGCGTCCCTCTGTTCGGGGAAGGATTTTTGGACTCTTAAAAGCGTTGAGCGGCTGGGCCTGGGTTCGATTATGGTTACCGACGGCCCCCACGGTCTGCGGAAACAGGCGGGGGCCAGCGATCACCTGGGGATAAGCCAAAGCGTTCCCGCCGCCTGCTTCCCCGCCGCCTGCGCCAGTTCCTGCAGCTTTGACCGGGAACTGCTCCGGGAAATCGGGGCCGCCATGGGGGAAGAGTGCCTCCAGGAGCGGGTGGCCGTTATCCTGGGTCCCGGCGCCAATATCAAACGCAGTCCCCTCTGCGGCAGGAATTTTGAATACTTTAGCGAAGATCCCTATCTGAGCGGGGAAATGGCCGCCGCCCTTATCAGCGGGGTTCAAAGCAAGGGGGTAGGGACCAGCCTTAAACACTATGCCGCCAATAACCAGGAAACCCGCCGCATGACCAGCAATTCTGTGGTGGATGAACGGGCTTTCCGGGAAATTTACCTGGCGGGTTTTGAAAGGGCGGTAAAGGAATCCCAGCCCTGGACCGTGATGTGTTCCTACAACCTCATCAACGGCATTTACGCATCGGATAACAAACGGCTGCTTTCCGATATTCTCCGGGACGAATGGGGTTTCAAGGGTCTGGTGGTAACCGACTGGGGGGCCGTTGATGACCGGGTCCAGGGAATCCGCGCGGGACTGGATCTTGAGATGCCCGGTTCCGGCGGTATAAACGACGCGAAAATCGTGGAGGCCGTAAAAAGCGGCATGCTGGACGAAAAGCTCCTGGACAAGGCGGTTCTGCGTATCGTGGAACTTATCTTAAAATCCGGGGAAAACGGCAAACCGGGTTATGCCTACGATGCCGCCGCCCACCACCAACTGGCCCGCCGGGCCGCCGCGGAGTCCGCGGTGCTGTTAAAAAACGAGGGGAACATCCTGCCCCTCCAGGGGGGAAAGACTTTGGCGGTCATCGGGGCCTTTGCGGAAAAGCCCCGGTATCAGGGCGCGGGTTCCAGTAAGATCAACCCCTTTAAGCTGGACAATCCCCTGGAGGAACTCCGCAAGGCGGGATTCTCCGCCGAATATGCCCCCGGCTGCACCCTGGGTCCGGCGGGCATCAAGCCGGACGCAAAACTTATCGCCGAAGCCGCGGCCCTGGCGGGGAAGAAAGATATGGCCGTGGTATTTGCCGGTCTTCCCGATGAATACGAAAGTGAAGGTTTTGACCGGGATTCTCTGGATATGCCCCCCAGCCACAATGAATTGATCGAGGCGGTGGCTAGGGCCAATCCCAATACCGTGGTGGTGCTTTTCCTGGGGGCCCCGGCGCTTCTCCCCTGGGCATCCAGGGTAAAGGGTATTCTCCTCCTCTACCTGGGCGGCCAGGCCGTTGGGGGCGCTGTCGCGGACCTGCTCAGCGGCCTCCGGGTCCCCGGAGGGAGGCTGGCGGAAACCTGGCCCCTCAGCCTGGAGGATAACCCCAGCTTCCACTACTTCCCCGGCGGCGCTAAAACCGTGGAGTATAGGGAAAGTGTTTATGTGGGTTACCGTTACTACAACACCGTGGATAAGCCGGTGGCCTATCCCTTTGGCTACGGCCTCTCTTATACCAGTTTTGAATATTCGGATCTTAAACTTAGCCGGGGTGAATTTAAGGCCGGGGATAAACTGGAACTCAGCGTTACGGTGAAAAATACCGGGGACCGGCCCGGCGTTGAACTTGTCCAAATCTACGTTGCCCCGGACTCCCCAAAAATATTCCGGCCCCGGGCGGAACTCAGGGGTTTTGAAAAACTCCGGCTGGAAAGCGGGGAAAGCGGGACCGTTACGGTTGTCCTTGACACCCGGAGTTTCGCTTACTACCACCCCCTGGACCAGATGTGGGCCCTGGAGGGGGGGAGCTACAGTATCCTTGTGGGGGCGAACAGCAGGGATATTCGCCTGCGGCAAAGCGTTACTGTGGCGGGAGACGGCAGGGAGGCAAGCCTGGCGGCCTTAAAAGCAAAAGCCCCGGAGTATTTTGCCCTTACGGAGGCCGGCAAAGGAGGGCTGGTCATACCCGGTTCCTCCTTCGAAGCCCTCTACGGCCGGCCCCTGCCCCCCGCGGAACGTCTTCCTGGAGAACCCTTCACGATCAACAGCACCATACGGGACATTAAAGATACCCCCGCGGGGCAGGCCCTGCTGCGGCAGATCCTCGAAGGTGTCGAAAAGACCTTTGGCGCGGGTAACGCCGATCTCCGTCCCATGATAGACCGGATGATCATGGA
>JAIRNB010000179.1 GCA_031258265.1 Treponema sp.
GATGCGACGTGAGCTATCTGCGTCCAATGCCAGGGGCAAACGTGTTTCAATCCACGGGCCCGCGCGGGATGCGACGGACACGGCATTATTTTTTTGTGTCATAACAACTTAGAACTCCGAATCTGCGAACATCCGTATAATCCGTAGCACGATAATCGAATAGCCCTTCCCTTTTTTGTCAAATATCTGTCCCATAAGGAATTACAGTTCATGCGAACATACCGGGATTCTCTGTGTCTTTAGGGTTCGCATATACCGGTACATAATCAAAACCAGACATTTTTAGGAAAAATTCAGCCGGTAAAAGGTCCCCACGCAAACTACTATCAAACTGAAGGTTTACAACAGTTCACGAATTGTGGTCTTTACATTAAAGTAACAAAAAACTTACAACTGCGACAGGCCGCCAGAGAAAACTTCAAATACCGGGCTTGTCCAATAACCTGGCTGCTCTTGCCGCAGGCTTTATCAAAATGTTTCATATTCTGCGGTTTTCCAAATAAAATGTCTAAAAATAAAAATCTACGGTCAATTCCGATGCGAGACCGAAGCCGAGGATTTTAATACGTCAAAATTTTCGGCGTAAGACCGTCAAGGGACGCAACCTCAATAACATAATCTTCCTGTGACTGCGGTCTTTCCATTTCGCTTTTCAGCTTGATGCTCAAACTACGATGGACTTTAGCGGAAGAATATTGGCCCGATTTGCTTGAGTGTTCCCACCAATATAACCGTACCACCTCCATACTACCCTCAGGCCTGGCGGATGATGCGTCATTGTCAAAAATATGCAGGAGCGCCTTTTGAATTTTCTTTGCATCTTCATAAGAAAATTCCGTCCGTTCCGCGAGTTGCGGATTCATGCTTCCATAGGTCACATAAAGACCAAAATCAACCCGATGTTTCATGCCCATGGTATCCGAAGCTTTTTTCCCCCCGCTTCCTTCGCCGCTGACGCTTTTGGTAATCTGAATACTGGTAATATTTACCGGACTTACACTAAAGGCCGGCTGGATGGTTACCGGTCCCCGAATTCCCACGGATACTCCTTCCCCTTTTTCACTGCCTTTATAGGCGAAGACCTGTCCAAAGGCGCGTACATCAATCCATGTTTTACAGGCTGTTTCCCTCAGTTTTTTACCGTCCTTCATAGTTTCTTTCTTTAAGGTCTTTTCAGCCCGGTCTTTGAGGGTTTTATAATCGTCTTTTCGGTTATCATCAGATTGGACAAAAATATTTTCCCCCGCTTCCAGCAGACGATCCCTGATTTTCCGTTTAAGGCATACATCAGAGAGTTCACCTATGTCATCTAATGTAGTTCGGGGCATATTGCCACTTAAGGGATCCCCATTGGGATTTGCGTTTTTTACGCTGAATATCAGCGCAAAATCAATTTTCTTGTTTAGTACCGCCATTTTATTCCTCCTGTGTATTTTCAGCCAAGGTTTCGTTATTCCCGGAGGGGTTTTTATCCCGCTTTCTCCAGAAATCTTTCTGCTGGCAATGATAACCCAGTAAAAATTCTCCGGAAAGGGCTTTGTCGGAAATGAATTCATTATGATCAAATTTGGTTGAAATATCCTGCAAAATCCCTTCATACCAGTTATGAAGTTTTGGCCGCGTTTGCTTTAAATATTTCAGGTAAGGCCGTAATTTACCGGTATAAAGCAGATTCCATGTTGAACAGGGGTATTTCGCAAATCGCTGCATATAACGTACTGCGTTACTTTCCCTGTTTTCATCCCTGGCAGCCAAAACATCTGTTTCCACTTTATCAGCAACCGCCAAAAGCCTGCCGTAAAGATAATCCCGGTCTATCCGATCTTCTTCTAGTCCCACGATATAATCCTCCTTACCCTTGCTTCGGGTGCATGTGTTGTATCTAAAAACCGCACAGGCGGTTTCCAAAGTTTTTTCCCGATCTTCTTTATTAAGGGCGCCCAATCTTGAAGCCCGATCAATGCATAGTTGTTCCATATCCTGGGGAATAGGCATTTTATAAAGGATACAGGGTAAAATCCGCTGAATTTCCATGGTTTTAACACGATCATTTAAATGCTCTCCATAAGCGGCCAGGATGATTTCAATCGGAGAAGGAGCCGAAATAGTATGAAGGGTTTTATTGCTGTCCTTGTCTTGATAACTATAAAACCATGCGAGATGCCCGTGCCAATATCCCTGGGCTTCACAAAAATCAGTTTTTATAAATTCTCTGTAAAGCAATATGGACATACGTCCAGGAGTCGCAGCATTCAGGCCCATGATGATAATCTTATCTGTCGCTTTCAGTTTGCTGTAATAACCCCGCAGCCGGTTATTTATTTTCCGGGCAAGATTCTCCAGTGTAAAATATTCTTCTTCTTCATAGTCCAGCTCCTGTGTACTCACCATGATCTCTGGTTTTACTTGAGGAGCGGAACACCAGGAAACTACGGTTAAACCATTTCCGACAATAGTCCCCTGCTTTGCGATAAGCCAGCGAAGGGCGTTATGTGCCTTTGTTGATATTTCCAAACCTACCTGGCAGGCCTGATCCGCATCTTCAAACCGTCCCCGGAAAGTATAATTTGAATTATCATTAGATGAAATTATTTTTGCGCTGTCCCCGGCGTTTCGTATCTTTGCGGGATGTAAAACGGCAACCGGCATACTTTTACCTGAAACATAGCAAAACCCGAATTTATTTAAATAATGATGTCTGTAGTACTGTATCCACAGCCGCTGAATTTTCGTATTCTTCCATGTCCAGTTGCCTTTTTCACCGTGAATTTCCACGGCCCAGCGAACAAAGCCGCTGTATGCTTTAATATCCGAGGCATTTTTTATTTCCGGTAGTTTTGTTCGCAAAAGATCTTTTATTAAGCTTCCTTTTTTTACATAGGTATATACCGCTTTGATCCTTATATCTGAATATTCGGACTCCGCCCAGCCCTTCAAAAGTGACAAATATGCCAATTTTTTTTCTTTCAATTTTTTCCCGGTGGCATATTTTTCGTAATCTCCCGCAACATACTCCAATTTATCACATAGAGGGTAGGCATCAACTCCGCTTGTCCGGGAGGCACTTGTTTCCGTACAGGGCATACAAGTTTGCCAATCCTCTTTTTCCTCTTTATTTTCACCCAGCAGTTTAGCATCCTGAAATTTCCCATCTTTGTCAAGGATAACAGTCAGGGGCGCGTTATTTTCGATGTGATATAAGGGCAGAGGTTTATCATCCTTTGAAGGACCATTAATTACCGCGTCATATACCGCATTTAGTTCAGTCAACCATCCCATTAGTCTATCTCCTCTTCCGTATTCACCGCCACGACTTCCTTTTTCATGGACCGTATTTCCCGTTTATGCGGGCAAGCTTCTGGCCGGGGAAAATTCAAAATTCCCTCCTCTATTTTAGCCTGCCAGAACCGGGCGGAGAGTTTTTCAACACCGCTTTCAGAAGGATATTCAAAACTGTGAAACATCAATCCATACGACAGTTCATTCTCCCCGTCATAAAAGCCGGCTCCGGCGCTGAAACGGCAAGGTTCAACATAACCCTGACATTCCCGGGAACCAAGGAAAATATCCCGGCGGCCTCCCTTCTTAATCATACGGAGAGCAATTTGATAATGTTTATCATCGTTTCGATCCTCATCAAGATCCGGCCGGTTCATATTCCATTCAAAGTGGGCTTGTATCCGGTATTCCACATCACGCAGGTAGGTATATATTGCAAGGTCATGGCGGTTTGTACCATATTTACCATCCATTTGCAGAGGTTTTACATTTTTTGATTCGGTTTGGATTTTTTTCATAATACGAACCCTGTCAATGACCCAGTAAAATGTCGGCTTCCAGTAAATAGATTCGGTAATCCCCTTTATAGCTTGATAAGTTGGAATATGGTAGGTGCTTTTTTCTCCTCCAATTCTGGTAACAGGATCGGTAAAAAGCGCGTATCGCCCTTCAAGCTTAAATTCTATGCTATTATCCATCCATGTCTCCTTTGCTAAGTATCTGCTACGGTAATCCATCGGCATTATAGTTTAAGCCGACATGATCGTCATAATATTCCCTTTCCACCACATATATCTTGGAATCCGCGATGTTTTCTATCTGCTTGACTACTCTGGCATTTATTAAATGTGCCAGATCTTTACAGTAAACATTGACCGAATACTGCTGCGCCTCCCGGAGCAATTCTTCTATCCGTTTCTGATCAGGATCGGCATAGAGGTCGTTGATAATATCCCGTCCTTTCTCAAAGGATACAATAACGGCGACAGTATCGGAGGCTATCACATCAAAGGCTTTCCATGCACTCTCAAAGGACTGGCAGAATCTGGTGAGGCACTTTTTTTCATCGTCACTTTTACTTTTTATAAACTCCTTATACTCTGATTTACTTTCCCCATTGGTTGAAAGTAAATCCAGAATTGTATCGTTCCGGCCGGAAAACACTTTATACTTTAAATCCGTTTCAGAAAAACCTTCAAAAAAATATAAAAAATACAGATCTATCAAAGCGGGATGTAACAGATCCCTATTGTACCGCACTTTATCCGCATGGAATTGCCGCAATACCTGTTCCATTACCGCCTGACCCAGTTTTAATTCCTTCAGGGAACTAATATTTTCATCTCCCCTGACAATATTGATGATATAGGTTTTACCATTTATAGGATTCCCCAGAGAATCTCTGAGAAGGCCATTCCTATTACACCTTCCCGCCGTTTGAATAACGGAATCGAAACCCGCCAGGAAACGGATTGCCGCGTCAAAGTCAATATCAACCCCCGCTTCTATAAGCCTGGTACTGATACAGACACATTTTTCGGCTTTAGCGCGTAAAGTCTTCTTTAATTTTTCAATTATCTTCTTGCGATGAGCGGGACACATATTGGTACTTAAATGCACAATTTCCCAATCGGGGTGTTTTTTGATCAAAGTAGCGTATAGTTTTTGGGCCTGGGGCTTGGTATTGACTACCGTTAAAATATTTTGTTCCGGCAGATATTCTATAAATTCCGCAGCCTCATCCAATGTCCATCCCCCCTTTTTTGTCTTATCAATAAGTTCTACCCTTTTTAGCGCCTTAAAATGTTCGGTAATTTCGGGGATAATTTCATTAGAGGGGGATAATTGAAGTCTATACGGCTCTTCTAGCTTATCAAATCCCGGTTGAGTCGCGGTACACAACAAAGCTGATGCGTTACCGCTTTGACAGAGATATTGAAGCGCCCAGGTAAAAAGGTAGGCACACGAAACCGGGAGGGTTTGGACTTCATCAAAGATGATCACGGAATTCGTAAGCCGGTGCATACGGCGGATTTTTTTAGTACCGAAGCCAAATAGAGCTTCGAGGAATTGTACCATGGTTGTAATAATAATCGGTACATTCCAGGTCTGTGATGAGTCAATATAGTATTCAGCCATATCACTTTGATCTAAATTTGAATGATGTTCCAGGACTATACGGCCGTTTTCCCCGCCGGGATCCAGGATATTCCGAATAACATCGGCATTCTGATCAAGAATAGAAGTATAGGGGGCGATAATAAAAATCCGCTCTTTTTTGTATTTTTCCGCATGGATCAGGGCATAGCGAAGTGCCGCCAGGGTTTTACCAGCGCCGGTTGCCGCCGTTAAGGTATAAATGCCGCTTTCCCGGTCTGCATAATCGGCACAGCGGGCGGAAATATCCCGGCGGATTTCATTTATCTTTCCTTCTTTAGGAAATTGATCAAGCCGGGCTTCTAACAGGCCCCGTAGAACCCCCCAATCAGCCTTTACATTTACGGCTTCTATGGTAGCGGGAATCCCCCGGTCATAGAAGGTACTGGAGCTTCTGTCAGCATCTATGAGACAGCTTGATAAAAAACGGGCCGTAAGTCCTATGTTAAAAGAACTGTTGGCCTTGCCTTTTCCAAGATCAGAAAGTTTTTCCAGGGTGTTCATGGTGTCGGTTATAAAGTTTTCATCGCTAAAAATGGCATCTATTTTCTGCCGTATCGATTCGTCAAGGTTTACCACCGCCTCATTAAGATTGATTTCCTTCTTGTTAAGCCGGTCATGCAGTTTCGCCGTCCCGTCGGGCTTTATGACATCCGGCAACCCCGATCCGTGGTGGTACATAATACAGGCAGCAAGAAGCTGGCCTACTAATTCATTGTGAATATCACCATTCTGTGCTATTTTCCCATATAAAAATTGCCCCCCAGCACTGGCGTGGTCTTTCTTATCGGTAATTTTTATGGACAACTTTTTTTCATCAAGGTAATCCTGCCATGGTTCACAGTTTTTACCCAAATCATGGAGCAGTCCTGTCAAAAGGGCCGGTTTCGGCAAACCTATCTCTTTTGCAAAAAGTTCCGTATACATCGATGTTTCCTGGCAATGAGAGCTTAGTAGTTGAAATTCCTTGTCTGAACCGGTCTTGTATCGCGCTTTGTATTGATTCATGGCTCTTGTCTCCTTGTCGTTACTTGCTTAAGAGTGACGAATTCTCCAAATTTAGTGAATTTTTGCAAATTCGACACCATGGAGGACTTACTACTCTCGGATTACCTACACATAACATTAAATTAAATTAATTCCGATGTCAACAACATACCACAAAAAAAAGTGGAATATTTTCAAAAATATTCCACCTCCACATAACATTCTTTCAATCCACATACCGCTTGAAGGTACGAACTTCTCTATTTTAATCCCATCCCACTTGGCTCCCAGGGGGGCTGCCATTGAAGTCCAGGCTACATCCTCAGTTTGTTTTTGACCAGCTCCCGGAATCTGTGGGCCCCCTCGTTTTCCGGTTCCAGGTTCAACGATGCTTCACAGTCCGCCAGGGCGGCGGGGTAATCGCCAATATGATAGTAAGCCTGGCCCCTTCTAAAAAGACAGAAAGCCTGATACGGGTTGATAGCCAGGGAAAGGGAAAAATCTTCCACCGCCTGGGCATAGCGGCGCATGACCGCCCATACTACACCCCGGTAATAGGCCGCCTTGTAAGATTTTTTATCCCATTCAAGGGAGCCGGAAAAATCGTTAATCGCGTCCTGGTACATAGACTGGGCGAAATAGGCCATACCCCGGTGTTTATGGATCAGGGACCTGATTGTGTCATCTATTTTCATCTCCAGAATATAGCTATAAAAGGTGATAGCCTCATCAAAGCGGTTCCGGTTATGGGCATACAAGGCATTGAGCAGCATATCGTCCACTGTACCGCCGGCGTTAAGGGGACGCTGGGAATCCTGGGACATGGGGGATTCGCCGGTTTTACCGGTATTTGCAGCGTCCAGCAATAAAGCGTCGGTGGACTCTTCGATTTTTTGGTAAAATGATTCCCGCCGTTTTCCCAATTCCCCGTTAAGCTGGCGCTGGTACCAGCGAATCTCCTGAAAAATGGTATCGGCCAGGGAAAGACTGGCGTTTACCGCCGCCAATTTCCGTTTCATGGGTTCATCAAAAGGGGTAAATTCCGCCTTGTAAACTAATTCATGTTCTACCTCCGCCCAGGCATCCTGAAGAATGGTCCGCACCTGGATTTCCGCAAGCTGGCAACCGCAATCCCCGCGGACTTTTAGAACAGATTGGGGAATTTTCACCAAAAAATGGATTGATTCGTATCCAAATTCTTTGAAGGAATACCCGGCCCCCTTGTGTTCTATTTCCGCTACCTCGTAATTATCCCTGATGATCTTCTCCGCCTCTTTCATATCTTCCAGGAAGGGGCATACAACCCTAAGGCCGATTAGATCGGTGATCTCCACCGTGCCGGAACTTTCCCCTTCACCGGCCTTTGACTTGAGGATACCGATATACTTTTTATAGAAGCTGGAAAAATCTTTGAGCCGGCCCTTTACCAAAAGCCGCGAGCTGAGGCAGGAGAATTTTTTTTCTAACTGGGTTTCCAGATCGCGGGTTACCAGAATTCTGGCGCTTTCATATTTTTGGTATTCGTTCCGTAAGACTGTTAAATCCGGCAAAGGTACATTTATATTCATAGAAAACCATAAAATGGAACCGGTGAAAAAAAGGCTGTCTTTCGACAGCCTTTTCATCCACAGGTAAAAAATTGCCTTTTACAAGTGTTTATTAGTTGGTAGGCGTGGGAGTAAAGCTATCCTCTTTAGCCTTCTTCTGCTCTTCCAGATACCGGAGAACCTGGTTTTGGCCGAAGCGTTGCATCTCATAAATCTTCTTTTCGGTCTCCCGGTCATAGATGATGTGCCACATAGCTTCATCATTAATATCCCTGCTGGCAGGATCGGCCACGGCCCGGTCATAGATGATCTTTACATCTTTAAAGTAGCTGATAAAATCGCCGCCTATGGCATCGGCATCCCGATGGAGGATAAAGCCGCCAAATTTAACGAAGGGAGTGGCATAAGGATAGAGAGGATAAATCCTCAGTTCCCGGTTCCGGACTTCAGAAATATACTGGGGGTTATTCCACCGGAGGGGTTTCCAGCCCTCGTAGTTTAAGTAACCCATGAAGTAGGTTTTTTCATTCCCCTGGCTGTCGATAAGGATGACGGACAAACCGTGGGGGAAATTAAGGCCATAGGCGTTAACTTCCACGGACTTGATGACTCCCACATTCTTGACAACCCCGTAGGCAGGCTGGGTAGCGTCGATTTTCCCCTCATCATCGGCGGGAGCCTCAAAGCGGCTGGGACCGACAATACCGTCCCCCTCCGCCGGTTCAATGTTGCCGTCCTGGTCAACATTCGCCATGGGTTCAAAAGCGGGGATCTCAAAGGGAGGCCGAATCCATGCCCTGGCATAATTGGGGCCCAGGGGGTAGTGAACCCGGACGCCCATAACCTTCCCCCACTGCTGGGAATCGGAAGACCTGACATAACTGTCACGGATATTTTCCACGGTCCGGGAAGAAGCGGAAAGCCTTACCTCCCAGTTTGGAAGGGCAAGGGAAGTCTTCATCACCGCAAGCTGGTCGTCTGTATAACCGCCCCCCGCCACATTGGCAAAATCCATGAGGGTCCGGCCATTCTGTGTAGGATTGCCGTCCTGATCGGCCATAATATCCGCTTCCAGCACGGTAAAGTCAATGAGAATCGCCTCATCCGCAAAGAGGGAACCCGCCAGAAACAGCGCAACAGCGACAAGAATGAACATCCGTTTCATTCATTACTCCTTTCATCCACATCCTTGCGGATGGGTTAATGATCACACCATTTATCCCTAAAGTATACAAACCTTACGACATTTGTCAACGGTTTGCCCGGAAATTCTTATGGCTGCCGGGGCTTCCCCTCCCCTAACTCTCCGGCAAAGGCCGCATTACCTTCAACAAATAGTCTGACATCCCCGGCATAGGGAAAATTACGCCTAATCCCCTGGTACAGTGTCTCAAAACTCTTGAAAATCCCCTGTCCGGGGAACCCCCATTCCGAAAAGGGCAAGGCGGCGGACTCGCTAAGGTCCACATATATTACCCCCTCCCGGTACAGGAGAGAACGAAGCCTGGTTTCCCTGGGAAACAGGGGGGCCAAGTCCGGGGACCCCGGCCCCAGGAGAAACTCCTCCACATACCGGGTCATATCGGTTTCCTGGTTCCCGGAACGCCGAAGCATTCGATCTTCAACAATTATCGACTGATCCGTCACAAAATAAAAGACAAAAGTGCGCCGGATGAGACCCAAATATAAAAAATCGCCCAGGGCAATCAGGCATAAGAGGATAAGAAAGATCAAACGGCGGCTGCTTTTCATCGCAAGAAATTTGACAGCCGGAAAGAAAAATTTTTTTACCCTCATTGAATGGCGGTGAACCCTCCGGTCCGTTCAAAGGCAGTTACAAAATCGACGATTCCTTTATAGATCGCATCGGAAAACCGCTTCAAGTATACATCGTCCGCCATGATCTCCGCGTCCTGCCGGTTGGTAACAAAGGGCAGCTCCACGAGAACCGCGGGCATCTGGGCGTTTCTTACCACAAACCACTTTTCCGCCTTGAGCCCCCGGTTGGGAACGAGATTTCCCAGCTCCTCCCCCAGCCTGTTTAGGATATTCCGGCCCATGAGGATGCTTTCGGTGGTGAATTCCTCTTCGACCATGCGGTTTACAATGGCGGCGGACTCTCCGTATTTCGATTTATCTATAAGTTCCCGGCGGTATTCGGGGTCCAGATACCAGACTTCAAAGCCCCGGGCCCGTTTGTTAAGGGAAGAATTGGCATGAATAGAGATAAAAATTACCGCCTCGTTTTCTTCCAGGGGAACCGAATTAGCCAGTTCTACCCGATCCGCCAGGCTGGGAAAAGTATCCCGGTCCCTGGTAAGGAGAATCCGTTTACCGGGGTAGGTCCTGTTGAGGAGGGCATAGATTTCCCTGGATACCTTTAGGGTGATTTCTTTCTCAATGAGAGACCAGTCCCCCCCGGGACCGGTGAATTTCCCGATAGCCCCGGGGTCCTTCCCCCCGTGGCCGGGGTCTACGATGATGGCGGCAATTCTGAACAGCCCCGATTCTAAGGGGGGGGCGGTTTGGGGAAACAAGACCTTTTCCGCCAGGCTGACAAAGCCTTCCGGGAAA
This sequence comes from Treponema sp., assembly GCA_031258265.1. Classification (GTDB taxonomy): domain Bacteria; phylum Spirochaetota; class Spirochaetia; order Treponematales; family Breznakiellaceae; genus JAISFT01. Next base: position 10,545 of record JAIRNB010000179.1, read on the forward strand.
TACAGGGAACCCTGGGCCAGGTAAGGGAGGGGAACGGGGTAAATATCCTTTCCGTCCAGGAGAAAAAAGCCCTGTTCCCCCGGTTTTCCTGTTTGGAAGGAGATGTTATGGGCAGCGGAACTGAGTACCCCGGCACAAAGAAGGGGGTCCCAGCGGAATTCGGTGATACCGGGAGGCCCCTGGGCGGAAGATCCAGCTTCATTTCCCCTTCCCAGGAGGGACAGGGTATCGTCCAGGGAAAAGATTCTGCCGCTTCCCGGGGAATTCCCCAGGTTTTCCACCCCTCCCAGGGCCGGTAAACCTAAAAGGAGGAAGAGAAAAAGAGAAAACGCGGCTTTTCCGAATTTGATCACGAATCCCCCTGGGAGTTTGCTGCGCTTTGCGCGTAAATATGCAAAAACCACCTGTGCCACAGGCTGCTAAACCGGTGTCAACGGTCCCCCGGTTTATACCCCTCCCTTAGATTATCGAGAAAATAAACCGCACCCTGATAGCCGCCCCGGATAAAGGCCGACCAAAATCCCCTTCCCAGGAGGTTTTTTCCCCCGCCCAGAGGCAGTTCGAAGCCGCAGAGTTTCCTTACCGCCTTCAGGGATTCCCCCACATCCCGGCCCAGGTAGTCCCGGAGCCCGGAGGAACTGAATTCCGGGAAGGGGAAAATCCCGGCGGCGGGCAGAGCATCCGGCGGCGGGGGAGGGGGATCGGGGAGGAGGGCCAGGGCGGCCAGGAGTGAAGGCCCCAGGGTGAAGGCGCTGGGGGGAAAAGTCCGGCCTTCCGGTTCTCCACCGGAGGCCGGGTCCCCCGCCGCCCTGGCGGCGGGGAAGGCCCCAAGAAAGGCATCGGTGGAAGGATTGCCGGGCCGCAGGCGGATAAGAATGCTCCTGGCCGCCCGTTCCGCCGCCAAAACCGCCTCTTCCCGGCCGGGAGCGCAGGCAATGACATTGCCGCATTTAGTGACGTTGTTTTCCGGGAACTTAACTTCCTCCCCCGCCGCCGCCCGGAGGAAAAGGTCCTGAACCCCGGCACCGGCTTCGTCGAGGCCGCTGATGGAATGGACCCGGCCGGGGATGGAGATGAAGGCCCGTTCGGCGCAGGTCCAGAAGCGGCTGGGTTTAAGATTCTCCGGGCGGCGGCCCAGGGCGGCCTCGATAGCCCCCCGGATAGGCTGAACCCCGGAGGAATAAGGGTAGGTCCAGCCGGACATATAGCCCCCGGAAAGCCGGGCTGCCACTTCCCCGATCATGGGGCCGGAGGGGCTAAGCTTTATGTCCCCCTTGGCGGCCCCCCGGCAGCCTTTTCCGGCGATTCCCAGGGCCCGGACTGCGGCTTTGAAGGTCTCCAGCATGGCTTCCTGGTCCTCCGGGGGGAATTGGGTGGGCATGGTGTGTCCCATCTCGATGAAGTAGGGGGGGAAAAAGATGTGCCGGTCCGCCAGGCCGCAAATAGTTATTTCATCATCGTAGACTATGGCGTCTACGGAAAATTCCGGCCCTTCCATGAAATTTTCCACGATGGCCCGGCGGGAACGGGAAAAACGCAGGGCCTCGGCCAGGGCTTCCTCCATTTCGGCGGGGGAATCCACCCGGCGGCAGCCCCGGCCCCCCATGTTGTCTACGGGCTTTACCACCGCCGGCAGGGAAAGGCCCGGCGGGATTTCTCCGGGGCCGGAGAGGACCCGGTAGGCCGGGGAGGGGACGCCGGCCTTCTCAAAACAGGAGCGCATCCGCCCCTTGTCCGAGGCATTCAACGCGGCCTCGTAGGGGATGCCCGGCAGACCAAGCCGCTCCGCGGCCCAGGCTACGGAGCCGGAAAAATCCGTTCCCGCGGTCATGATCCCCCCAAGCTTCCCCTGGGAGAGGAGGGAACGGCCCAGGGCTTCGATCCCCTCCTTATCTTTTAGATCGATCTGTTCAAAGCGATCCGCTAGGGGAATATTGACGGCCTTCCCGTCGGCATCCACCACCACGGTGTAGAGGCCCATTTCCTTGGCGATTCTGATGGCCGGCCCCTGCATAACGCCGGCCCCCAAAATGATGATCTGTGTTTTCATATACCGTTCCTTATGGCAACGCTGATTAACTTGACGCTAATCATCATTGCCCTATTATTTTTTGCGGGATTCTTTTACCGCGTATACTTCAAAGGTATCCCCCAGGCCGAATATCCGGCTGAGGAGGAGCAAAAACCGGTAAACCGGGCCTTTTTTATTCCCGCGGAAACTTCCCGGCAGGGGAAAACGTTCCGGGTGATGGCCGGTGACAACGATTCTTTTAACCCTGAAACCGTGGTCTTTTAATACCCTCCGGCATGTCCGGGGACTCCAGATAGTCCAGTGATCCCCGGGACTCTTTTCCAGGAAAGTCCTGGGAGAACTTCTCCCGGAAATTCCTGAAAAAGAGGGGGTGGAAAAGGCCAGAACCCCCCCCTCCATGAGAAGCCGCCATCCTTCCTCTAGGGCGGCGGCGGGATCAGGGAAGTGCTCGATCACATACCAGAGGGTGATCGCCGAAAAAGAAGCGCCGGTGAAGGGACCGGGGGGGCTCTGAAGGGCTTTCTCTGGGGGAAAAAAGCCCTGGAGGGCCTGAAGGGCCAGTTCGTCCCGGACATAGCGGACCGCGTCTTCCGCCGGGTCCAGGCCCAGGACATCGAAGCCGGCGCGGGAGGCGGTTTGAAGAAAGGCCCCATAGGCGCAGCCTATGTCCAGGAGTTTTGGAGAACCGGCCTCCCCTTTTTCCGGGCTCCGGGGAAGCAGGGGAAGGATACGGGCAAGCCGCTTTTCGGCCATGGAAATAAGGTTGGGGAAGTCTTCGATGTAGGTCCTGCCGTATTGTTTTTTATAAAATTCAAAAAAATATTCCCTGGTGTACTCAATGGGGGGTTCGCCGGTTCTGCTCTGGTAGATCGTGCCGCA
>JAIRNB010000244.1 GCA_031258265.1 Treponema sp.
AGTTCTCCCCGGCTGGGGGTCCGGTCTATTCCGTTACCCCCCTCTGTGGGGCCGCGGGGCGGCGCACTCACCGGCTTTGCCGGGGCGCATTTTTCAACTTGGGGGCATACGGAGGCGCTATGCGAAGCCGCATTGGTTTAATTTACAAGCTGCCGGCAGGCTGCCGGCTGTGATAAACGCATACGTTTTTGCTTTGCAAAAACGTAAAGCTAAAAAATGGCATGGATGCCATTTTTTAGCAGCGCAAGGGATAGAGCGGAAATACCGGAAGCCCGCCGGAGGTGGGCTGAGGAATTGCAGCGATAGCCCGGTTTTTGCGTGCCCGGCACGCAAAAATGCGCCCAAAACAAACGAAAAAAGTAAACGCTGGTCCCCTGACGTACTGCCCCGTAACATTGACAGCCCTGATCTGGGGGCATATCATAGACTAGTGTTCCCCTGCCGGGATTCCTCCCGGCGGACGGGGCCGGCGGGTATATGGCCGGTAAAAAATAATGACAGATGAGCCGATCCCAAAACCCGGTTGATTTTGGGAAAGTTCCCCATTGGGAAGGTCTCTATTTGATGAAAAGGAACGAAACATGAAAGGTATTTTGGCGCTGGTGGTACGCATTGGTCTGTTGTTCTTCTGCGTTTCCGCCGTTTTTTCACTACCCAAACAGAAAATCGTATATCCCGGCGATCCCCTCTACGATTCCCTTGCCAAACTGGCTATGGAACAGGGAATTATTTTCCTTTCCGGTTCCACCCTGACGGTCATGCAGATGGAACAGATGCTTGAGAGGATAAACCCGGACTCCCTTTCCCCTTCCGGCCTTTATGTCTACGATCAGGTCCGTTCCGCCCTTGCCAAAGACGGGGCCCTGTCCCTGGGTTTCCATATATTGCGTTTCGATCTTGATCCCGGCCTGCAGCCGGAACTGTACTTTAAGACCAATGAGGAGTTAAGCTGGGTTTATAACCGTAACCAGCGGCTGCCCTTCTTTCCCTTTCCGGCATCTTTCTCCCTTTCCTCGTATCTGACCCTTGAAGCGGACCTTTATTTTGGGGAAAACCGCATGCTCTCCAACGCCCATGATAACTACTTTAATTTCATGTATGACAAGACGATCAATGGGGTGCAGGGTTTTGACGTAAATGCCCCAAGAAGGGCCTACATGAGCGCGGGATTTCCCTTTGGCCACGGCATGGGGGTAAATTTCCGGCTGGGTATTGGGGATGATTTTATTGGCCGGACCCGGACGGGGAGCATTGTCCTTTCCGATAATATGAAGGAGCCCAGCTACGCGAATTTAACTTTTTATACGCCCTATCTGAAATACACCGCCGATGTCATGGAGTTGGAGGTAACTAAATACCTTTATCTCCACCGGATCAATGTCAATGTTTTTAACCGCCTGAGCTTTTCCATGGTGGAAGGGGTGATGATAAACGCCCCCTTTGAGATTCGATTTTTGAATCCCCTGATGATATTCCACAGTTTGACGGCCTGGGAAACGTATGATGTGCCCGGGGGATACAACGACCAGATGGGCGGTACGGGGGAGCGGGTAGGCTCGTTCCTGGGTATGATCTTTGACGGCCGGATTTGGAAATATGGCCGTCTTTACGGCATGGTGGCGATGAATCAACTGGAACTCCCCGGCGCTGAACGGGGGCCCACTTCCACGGTCCCCGACGCCTTCGCCTTCCAGGGGGGCTACGAATCTTTTATCCCCGTTTCCTCTGGGTATTTTACCTTTGGTGTGGAGGGAATCTACACTTTTCCCTATATGTATGTTCTGCACAGCGTGAATTGGTCATTTGTCAGGGAATCTAAAGAGGTAAGCAATCCTCTGCACCGGGAATGGACGGGGACTCCCTTTGGGCCGGATTCCATAGCCGGTACCGTGTGGGCGGGGTATCAGCCTGCCGCCCCCTGGTCCGTTCTTTTATCCCTTGTGGTGGCCGTCCAGGGGGAAAGATCGGGGACCGATATTTTTTCTAATTATTCTTCACCGTTGGATTCTTCCGCTTCCTCCCCTTACTACTTCCCCAAGACCCATGAGGAGAGCCTTGCCAGAACCCCCACGGGGATTCCCACTTATACCTATACCATCAATGCCGAAGGGAAATGGTCCCCCCTGGACTGGATACACCTTTCCCTGCGGCCGGCTTACAAGATTGTCAATAATTACGGACACACTACCGGCAGGCTTGAGCAGGGCTTTGAGCTTTCCCTGTCGGCCCAGATTCTGCCCCGGATCTACCCCCGGGGGAAACGTTGATCCTAATGGTTGTGTTTATGTATTTTCCGGTTCTGCAAAAAAGATTTTTCAAAGGGGTCTTGTGCGGTCTTTTGTTATGCCTGGGCAGGGGGGCGGTCTTTTCACTGCCGGCCCAAAAACTCATCTATCCCGGCGAATGGCCCTACGACGCCCTGGCGATTCTATCCCAGGAACAGCGGGTCCTTTTCTTTTCCGGCGCCATGCTTACGGTGGCCCAGATCCGGGGCATGCTGGCGGAAATTGACGGGGATTCCCTTTCCCCCTCCGGCAGGACCGTATACGAAAAACTGAGCGCCTATTTAGACGGGCAGGCGGATCTGTCTTTCCATTCGGGGGCCCTGGAAGTTGATATATGGGCCGCCCTGCATGGGGAATTGTACTATAAGAGCAACGAAAAAACCGGCTGGATCTATGATCATACCAGGCGTAAGCCTTTTTTTACGGCCCCCATGAGCATTTCATTTTCCCCCTACGCGACCCTGGAACTGGATGTCAACGCGGAGGAGAAACGGGATGCCCTGAATATCAGCGATAATTACAGTAATTTTCTTTTTTGGAAAAGTTTCAATTTTAACATGCCCCACCGGGCCTATCTTAGCCTTGGCCTCCCCCTGCCCTTGTCCTCCGGCCTCCATTTCAAGATAGGTATGGGGGAGGATTTTTACGGCCGGACTCATACGGGGAGCATTATCCTTTCGGACTTTATGACGGATGTCACCTACGCGACTTTAGCCTTTTACTCTCCCCTGGTAAATTACTCCGCTAATATCATGGAGCTGGAGGTTGACAAGTATTACTACTACCATAAACTGGAAACCCGTTTTTTTAAGAAGTTCTCTTTTTCCATGTTTGAGGGAGTGCTGGTGAACGCCCCGCTGGAACTTCGCTACCTTAACCCGACGATGATATTCCACAGTTTTCATGGTTACAGCGATTATGAGCCCCCGGATGATCCTAACCTTATTGGCGGCTATAAGAATTCCCGGGTGTCTTCGTTCTTTGCCATGAAGATGGAGGTTCAGTTCCTCAAACACAGCCGGTTCTACGGAATCTGGGCCCTGAATGAAATGCAGACCGCGGGTGAAAGGAGAAAAGATCCCGGCGCCCTGCGGGTAAATTCCTTCGGTTTTCAAGGGGGGGCTGAGTTTTCCCTGCCCCATTCCCTGGCCGGAGGAGGGCATTGGACATTCGGCCTGGAGGGAGTCTACACCTACCCCTTTTTTTATGTAATGGAAGGCAAGGACTGGTCGTTTTACAAAGCGGCGGATTCTCAAAGCGGGAATTTGGAATTTTGGATGGGAACTCCCTTTGGGCCGGACTCGGCGGCGGCTTCCCTCTGGGGAGCTTTCAACGCGCC